>NZ_CALETI010000384.1 GCF_937920075.1 uncultured Agitococcus sp. | reverse complement strand
CAACAGCGCGAGATTACACAAGAGTTAAAGCAGAGTATGAGTCGTTATGACCAACTAAAAACTCGGACTGGCACTGAAACTAACGAGGTGTCTTATACTGTTAGTACATCCCGATGGTACAACCCATTTAGCTGGGGTAGTTCAGAAACACGTTATCGAACAGTATCAGTCAATTATCAATATTTGAGTGCATCGGATGCTATTGAGCAAATTAATCGTTATGCACGGGATTGTAGAAATGATATTGAAAATAATTTTAATGGTTTGATTAGTATTCATAAGCTCAGGCTAGATTTGCGCCGCACTCTTGTTGAGGAATTACAAACAAAACGTGCAGATTTCGATCCTGCAAACTTTCGCGCCACACTAGAACGTGCGATTAATCGTTTAGAGTTACCTGTATTAAAACTAGATATGGATGATATGGGTAAGCAGATTAGCCGACAATTTAAAGATGAGATTCGTTCCAACGACCAAATGGATATGCTTAAAAGACAATTTAACCAAGCTCTCTCCGATGTGTTTGAACAGATGACAAAATCATTTGCGCAATCTATCCGCGCATTGGCGCAAGAGTTGAAAACAGTACAGGAATGTCTACATCACGATCTCACTGAAAGTGTGCGCAATGAGTTGACTAGCCTCAAGGACGACTTTGATAAACATAGTCAAGCTTTAGATGATTATTTTGTATTACTGGATATTGTTTCTGGAGGGCGTATTCAAAAATGAGATTAGATTAGTGGTAAGAGCATGGTCTCTATGATTCTTAACGGCACACGCCAACTTTCTAAAAGTCATATCCAAGCCTTGTCTCAGCGTTTTAATCTAAGCCCAGCCTTGTTTTTCGACACAGTCTCTCATTAACCCAAAAAAAGCAGCCTGCCCATACAAGGGCAGACTGCTTTACTTATGCTGCGCTTTAATACTCCTCTGGCAACAATACGGTTGTCACCGACCTATCTGCCTCAGTGATAATCCATACTTTGCCTGTTTCCAAAGGGTAAACCGACATAATACGATAGCCACGTTCAATCGCTTCTTGATTGCTTAAGGCATCTTCGGCAGGCACATTGCCCCAATCACCCGATTGATGACGAGCCAATAAGCTAAAGCATGAAGTGTTATGTTGAGCTAACAGTTCAAGAGCATGGGGTGTGGCCACTGTTTGACCGAGTGAAAATAAAGGATTACTGCACAGTAACATGATGATTCTCCGCGTGGATGTTAAGGTTAATTAGGGGTAGTGCTTTGCGCTTGTAAACGCTGACCGAGTTTTTGCTTTAAAACACCATTGGCGGTTTTTGCGTTGAGGTTGTTTGAAGGGTTTGCGTTGTTGGCTGTGTTTATGATTGAGGTTGATTGACCTTGTGCCGAGTCATCGTCATCAGCGTTTGGATAAAACTCCTCCAACAACTCAGGAATTTCTTCCTCACTAAACTCAAATTGTGCGTTGTTAAATCCTGCTTCTGCCGCTTGGTCTAAGGCCTGTTGCTGAAAGCCCATCTCTTGCCGTTGTTGGTTTAGGGTTTTGGCCTGTTGCAAGGCTTCCGCTAAGGTGTGGTTATCTCTTAAGGTTAAATCGACGTAATAAATCGCTGTGCGATGACTTTGAGTCGTGCTTTTACCTCTGAGTTTTAATTGCAGGGGTAAACACGCTAATAAATCACCTGAGATGGCTTGGTAATAACTCAAACGTGCGACTAAGGTACGAATGCTGTTAAAGCCAGTCGTTCTAAAGATAAACGTGCCAATATCCTCCTCATCATTGACAATAACGTGTAAACGACCATACGGTTTACAGTGACCTGTTCGGGCTAAATCACAAGCTTCGGGACTAGGGCAGGGTAACTGTTGAATGCCTTGTGGTGTATATCGCCGACAGGTATCACCATTACCGACACACAATGGTCTGCCTGTTTGTCTATCGAATAAACTGTATTCAGCACGTAGGTTTAACTCAGGCGAATTAAATAACAGGCGAACTGGGATGGTGCGTAATTTACCGTTGCTGGTGGTTTGTGCTTGGCGGAGTTGTTCATCTAAGGGATGAAGTAACCAGCCGTCCTTGTGTTGGACTTGGGTGGTTAAGGTAAATTGGTCATCCTTTTCGGGTAAACGTTTACCGTTCTTTTCAACGATGCGACCGATGCTAATCCGACCGATAATCGGTGGGGTGATGGCTAAACCTTTAATCATGATGTTCTCCAATAAAAAAGAAAAAGCCCTTGCTGTCATGCAAGGGCTTTATGCCGTGTCAGGGTAAAAGTGAGTGATGCAATCGGTTTGTTTTAGTGAGTGGTTAATCAGTCACTTTAGAATTTGATGAAGGCCGTTCAGAGACTAAAAAGCGTCTGCTACCGACTTTGCTGCGTTGATACTGTTGACACAGTTGTGGATGGTCTTTGACGAGTGCGGTGGTATCGAGGTAAACCGAGTCTTTAGCCTTTTTCCATGACAATGAGCCTTGAGCAAATTGGGCATAACTGGCTTCACCGAGATTCTGTTGTAGCAGTTGTTTATAAAATTCCTCCTGTTGTTGGTAAAAGCTTAATTGTTTACGTGTGTTGATGAGCGAGTCAAACAAGCTAGAAACATGGGTATTGTCGCTAAAATCAACCGTCTGACCGTAGTCTTGTGGAAATAAACAACGTAAGGCAAAACCTGCGGATTCAGAGCCATCGGCACAGGGCGGTATATTGCTTTGCACGTACTGCCAAAATAACCGCTCTAATTCAATCAGTTTGGCAATTAACTCTTCATCACGTTCAATGCGATAAATTTTTAATTGCTGACCACAAATCAACACACAGACATCAGCGGCTTGTAAACCTGTTACCGCTAATTGATGTTGTACCTGACATTCCACATACTCAGGCACACCGTCTTTCCACAGCTTTGCCCCATATTCGCCTGCGGTTTTACACTCCAGTAGTTGTACCTCATCACTACCAACGACTCGATAATCAATATTGGCCAACATCCACGATTTATCACTATCGGCATGTTGCAGAATCGCATTAACCTTACGCACTTTACGGCCTGTGACTTTGGTGTAATGTTGGGCGACAATCGGTTCTAAAACTTGACCCCAATACATTTTAGAGTCTATATCGAGTTTCGTTTCAGACTCATCAGGGCTATTTTCGCTAAAACGACCTGTTTTAATCATCCATAATTCCAACTGGGATTGATAGGGATTTAAACCGACAGCCGCCGCTGCATCACTGCCGCCAATGCCTTGTTTACGCACCGCTAACCATTCAGTACGACTTAAGCCTTTGGTATTGATGAGGCGAATCGCGTTGGCACTGTGAGTGTGTGGTTTAGTGGATTGCTCACTCAGTACGTTAGCTAAAGACAGGGGACTGTCTGAATTAACAGGCGTAGCTGTACCAATGGCCAGCGGTTGATGTGACACAACCGCCAATGAAGTTGATGGCGATTGTTCAGTATGTTGATATTCCATAAAAACCTCGACATAAAAAAAGCACAGCCTGTATTCAGACTGTGCTTGGATGAATGAAAATAATTGTGTTGAATGAGGGATGATAAGAAGCTGATTGTTGATGGCGTAAAAAGAATATTTCAGCCAATCACCGCGAAATTATTAAGCCAATGCTATCGGCACACGTTGCCTACCTTCTGAAAAGATGGTCGCTTGTGGATTAGCTGAACTGAGTAATGACCACCACCACGGCAACGCATGAGGGTTACTCAG
>NZ_CALETI010000383.1 GCF_937920075.1 uncultured Agitococcus sp. | reverse complement strand
AAATTGACCATGTGGTATATTGTCAAAAAACAGAGGGCAATATCATGCACGATTTAAAAGACCGATTAAAAGAGCCGTCAAGTTATTTAGGCTTGGCATCAGTGTTTCAAGGGATTGGTGAATGTTTGCAGGGTAATTATGAGTCAGGGTTGCCACTCGTTCTATTGGGTTTGGTCGGTATTTTTAAGGCAGAGCGCGGCAATGCAAAATAACATCACTGACCATTCACAACATTTAGAAAGTGGTTTAAGTATGGCAGTTGCAAAAACATCACCCCCAGTGGTTGTTAGCGGACTAACACTAGCGGGGGTACAGTTGCAGGATTGGCTTATCATGGCAACATTGCTTTATACTGTCATACAGATAATTATTGCACTGCCAAAACTTAAACAATCTTTTAGCGAGTGGCGCAAAAAATGAAGCCTAATTATTTTGTGATTTATACGCTTTTGGCAATGGTCAGCTTTCCGTTTTTATTGTTGTGGGTTTTTTGTTAAAGGGTTGGGGTGATAACATAATTATGTTATAATAATCAGACGGCTAGGGAGCGCACCCGAAAAGTAACTTGTCATTACCTGCCGTTTCCATTCCGACAAAACCACGACTAAGGTGTAAAAAATGGCTATTGATTTTAATTTAGATGATGATTTTGAATTTGATTTAGGTGATTTTGATGTATCAGGTTTAGATATTGATTTAGACCTAGATTTTAGCGAATCCGATAACAGTGATAAATTCAAAAACGAAAACCGCTACACATTGCCTAAACCATTCCGCCAACGCATCAAAGCGCATCAAGTTAAGTTTGACCGAGCCGAAGATTTTGCAAAACAATTAGGACAAAAAATCCTAGACGGCGAGCGTATTAACGCGGTACTAAGTGGTAACTTTATTTTTGGTGATTTTTTCGAGGCGTTTTGTTATGAGACAAACTCGCTAATTGATGAGCTACAAATTAGTACATTATCACTATCTCAAGACAATGTTGATAGTTTTCATAATTTAATTAGCGGCGATTATTTGCACTCATTGGAGATTATTGTCAGCGATTATTGGTGGGGTCATAACCGAGCAAATGCGCCATACATTTACAAACAGTTAGATATAGGCAACAAGTTTCAATTTGCGGTGGCAGGGACTCACACTAAAGTCGCTTTAATGCGAATCGGTGATAAAAAGATTGTGATTAGCGGTAGTGCTAATTTAAGGTCAAGCCGAAGTGTTGAAGAAATCCAAATCGAGACTAATCCCGATTTATACGATTTTCATTATGAATGGCAATCGACAATTCTTAAAAAATACGGCATGATTAAAAAAGCGGTTCGCGCCAGTGCTTTGTTTGATGTGATTACTAAAGGTATGAGTAGCGAACAGCAAGCCAAACAGCAGAAAGCATTTAAGGGGTAGGTTATGGCTTCTAAAGTTAATAATGAAAATTGGGCATCTAAACAGCGCGTTAAAACAGCAGCAGCAAAGCGAAAAGCCGAGCGAGCATCACGGCGCGCAAGTTAATAAGGTATAATTTATGGCGGCTGTAGATTGGGCAGAGCTTGAGGCTCTTTATGTTGCTGATAATACAACGACAATCCAGTCTATTGCTGATAAATACGGCGTTACATTCAGTGCGGTGAAAAGTCAGCATCAAAAAGGAAAATGGCTAGAAAAACGCAAGAAAAAAACAGAAAACATAGTTCAAAAAATAACCGAGCAAGCCGAAAAGACGGCAATTGATATTGCAGTCAAGTTTAATGCTGATGATATTAAAATAGCTCAAGCGATTAAGGCTAAAATTGTACAGGCATTACGCGCCGAAGAAATCAGCCCACAAGAAATAAACTCATTATCTAACTCGCTTGCAACAGCTCAAAAAGTCGGTCGATTAGCTTTGGGTATGACAACAGATAACACGGTTAATCAATTAACAGGCGCGAATGGTACAGACTTACCAAAAAACAATGAGATAACAATTACCGTTGTCGATGCACGAAAAAATGCCTAAACTTAACAGCCCACAATACGAATTTACCAAGATGCCTAACAAGTTTAGAGCATTTGTGGCAGGCTTTGGAAGCGGTAAAACATGGGTGGGATGTGCTAATCTATGCCTACACTTTATCAAACATCCTAACATTCCAGCTGGCTATTTCGCCCCTACTTATTCACAAATTAGAGATATTTTTTACCCGACAATCGAAGAAGTAGCAGAGGATTGGGGATTGGAGTGCGATATACAGGTTAGTCATAAAGAAGTGCATTTGTCGCGCAATGGTGAAAAAATAGGGACTATTATTTGTAGGTCAATGGATAAGCCTGCAACAATTATTGGCTTTAAAATTGGCCATGCTTTAGTTGACGAATTGGACACCATGCCAACAGACAAGGCGCGTCATGCGTGGCGCAAGATTATCGCGCGTATGAGATATAAAGCTGATGGATTACGAAACGGCATTGATGTAACAACAACGCCCGAGGGCTTTAAGTTTGTACACGAGCAATTTG
>NZ_CALETI010000382.1 GCF_937920075.1 uncultured Agitococcus sp. | reverse complement strand
CTTCTTTAATAGGCACACCATAAGAACGCAAAGCGATAATTTCTGCTCTCGTTTTATCGGTTGGTTGGTGCAATGGTTTTGACATAGTTAAGCCTCATGTGTTTTTTTTGAGGCCGCACAAGATGAGTGGAGCGTGATGGTTGGAATCGCACCACCGCCCACTAACTGGTCGCTAGTGGTAGCCTTTGTATCACGCTTAATTGATTTACCTTTATACATACCTGCACCCATTTCGTCAATCTTTGAAAACGGTAAAATCGGAACGGTCAATCTCTTTTTTGCTTCAGGATTTAGGAAATAGATATAGCGGAGTTGGTAGCCGTCTAATAGTACTGCGCCAAAGTCTATAAATGGCTTTAATGACGTGCCACCGCCTAAAATTAGTCCGTACTTCTTAGCAAGCTCAATACGTCTTGGTCGCCTAGAGTCTGTTAATACAAGCCTTGTCTCAATTAACCCATCTGGAAATTTAATTATCTGTCCGTTTTTTCTGATACCTGTCAGCACAAAACCGCTTGCCCTGTAGATCGTACCATCTCCGCATTGCGTCCCATCGCTGAACGACAACACCCACTCAATATGCGGGTAGTGTTTTTTAATCAATCGAAAAGCCACTGCCATGCAACGGCTTTCACTGTTACGCGGTAATCTGTCGCTAAACGCCATACGGTTTAGCTCAAGCATTCCATTCCACTGAGTACCGTCAACCAATGGCAAAACCTTGCGCTTATCCAATGGCGACCCAAAAGACATAACGCCCTCTAGTTTGTCGTTAAGGTACGCGCCAAAGTGTAACGTGCTATTGTTTACCACCTTACCGCTATAATGCACCCGCTTAACAAGCGCATTAGCTGCCTGTGCTGTGATAGGCTTTACAATAATATCCTTTGCACTAACCATTGCGAGCCTCTAGCCATTGGGAGCATATTAAAGCGAGTGCGTTGCCGTTGCTATTCTCATTTAATCCTGTGTCTACAAGCGGATTTGTTCTAGCAAGCGTAACAGCATCTTCAACGATTGCGGCTTGCTCGTCATGCAGGGTGAAGGTCTTTTGCTGAAAGGGTTCTTTATCACCGCTTGCCAGTTCAGGCATACCCACTTCCTCGCTTTCGTCAAAATCAACCGCGCTGATTTCCTCTAACTCAAAACCAGTTAGCTCCAAATTAAAACCATTATCTGCAAGTTCTGCAAACTCTA
>NZ_CALETI010000381.1 GCF_937920075.1 uncultured Agitococcus sp. | reverse complement strand
CTGTGTTAAATCGTCATGTGTGTTTACCTTTGCCAATAAATAAATAATCGTATTAAGCAATAAGAGGATATTCATTATTTGGCCTCTCTTGCTGCAATACGTTCTTGAATCCATTGTTCAACATCAGCCAATAAAAAACCTAATCGTTTTTCGGTAATGGCGATTAATGGGGGAAATTTGCCTTGTTTGGAATAATTGCGAAGTGTAGAACGGCTTAACGAAGTCCGTTTTGCTGCAGTCGTTAAACTTATAAATGAATGGTTGGTCATGTTGGTTTAGTCTCAATTTTGAGCAAACCAAATGTCTTTTAAGGCCAAAATACGTTTTTGTACGTTTTATACTATTGTCTTTAGAGTACTAAAGAGTATAAATTTGCTTTGGTGTATCAAAACAAAAAACGGACGTTTGTTTTTTTGCACTAAAAAAACACTGGTTTACTCCTTTGTTTGAAAAAAAATGCGTTTAGAGTTTTGGCTGGTAACTTTGGCTCTTACGCGTGGATTTACAAAAAAGACGCTCTCTGAACATCTTGTTTTGAGGGCGTTTTTTTGTGTAACAATGCAGATAATACTCATAATAATCAATTATTAGCAAGTAGTAAAAAGTGCAAAAAAACTGTGGATAACTACCACTAAAAAAACCTTAAAAAATAAAACATTAACTAATGCAATAAGTTAGGGCTTGTTTGCTTGTGGATAACTTAACGTAATTACGTGTCAGTAAACATATCTGTCGTTTAGTATTTACGCTTAATCATTAAAAACATGACTAAACACAAGCAACCATCACCACAACAAACAAGCAAACGCGGCTTATTTGGTCGGGTTATCGGTGCCATCATTGAAAAGTAAAAGTTCTATTTTGCCTTGCCAGTCTAAACCTGTGCGTATGGCGTTGTACGCTGTGTCTAATGATGCAAAAGGGCGTTCACCTTCGCCTCGTTGACGCTTTAAACTTATGGGTCGGCCTGTTACATAATCAAAAACAGAAATATAAAATTTGCCTTCATCTTCAATAATCTGTACTGGTGCTGATTCGTGCGGCTTAAAATTCCAAACAGCGACAATATGCTTTAGCTCGTGTAATTGTTTTAAGGCTGAGTTATCCATTTATTCACCCCATTCTTAAATCGTTAATCTGTGCTTTAAAATCTTCATAGTCTGCTTTGCTGATAAGTTCAGCTTGTCGGGCGCAATCAATAAAGCCTGTCAGGTAGGAGGCTGACTTCTCTTTATTGTCAGGATATTTTTTAACAATGTTTTTGTGCTGAGTTATCAACTCATCAATAACGGCTAATTGCATAATGATATACTCGTTTTTTGTCTGTTTTGAGTATATCAAAATACACTAATTGATAAAGTTATTTTTATTATTTTGATGTGTAAAAAACATCTATTTAACATAATCGATATTATGCGATAAGTTCTACGCCTTATTTGCTGATGATTTTATTGGAATCAATAAAGCCTATTATTTTAGGCAATCGGGGCAAGATTACGGCAAGGTTTAGTCAAGGTTTTATAAATCCCCAATGTGTATTTTGGGGATATAAAAAAATGACTAGGGCGCGGTCTTGGCCAGTGTTCGCGCAAAGTTTTGATACTCCCCCCCATCATGCGCCAAGTGTTCAATAATTTTGACGAACCATAAAAAAGGCTGTTTTGCTGCGTACACTACTGCGTACACTTTCTTGCGTACTAAAAAAGCCTGTTTT
>NZ_CALETI010000380.1 GCF_937920075.1 uncultured Agitococcus sp. | reverse complement strand
AATTATTGCCTGGGTAAATATATTTCACTACTCCTTTTATTTTATAATATACTTTTTAATATCCCTTACAATAATTACATATCTATTTAAAAAACTTAGAAATTTGGAAGAAAAAAAGAAAAAAGCGGAAAACATAATTAAAGAGCTTAAAACTGAAGAAAAGGTATTGGAAAATGAAATAGACAATTTACAAAATGCAAAAGTTAAATAATTTTCTTTTATTACTACCGATCATCTTTTCTTTATTTTCTTTTTTTCTTGCCCTCTTTCTAGCTAGACTTTTTTTTTTACCCCTCTTTTCTTTTAGATTAAAAGAGTGAAGGTCATTAATTTTAACTCCCTTTTCACATTTAAATAAATAAAAGAGAGGAATCACTTTAAATTACCTCTGTTTCACTTCTTTTATTTGTTTGTTTTATTCTTCTTGTGTTTTTATTATTTTCCTTGGGTTTAGAATTTAGTATTAAAAAATTGGCTCAAGTTGGTATGCCAGCTTTAATTGCGGGTGTTACAGAAATTATCGTGATGATTTGGTTGGGGTATTACATAGGAGCATTTTTTGGTTGGAGTACGATGGATTCGCTATTTTTGGGGGCAATGTTAGCTATTTCTTCAACCACAATTATTATTAAAGCCTTAGAAGGATTAAATTTAAAAAAAGAAGCCTTTGCTAAATTAATTTTTGGTATTTTGATTATTGAGGATATTTTAGCGATTGCTATTTTAGTGTTATTAACAGGCATTGCCACCAGTGGCACTGTCAGCACTGCTGCGGTTTTTAGTACATTAGGAGAATTAACTTTATTTATTGTTGTTTCTTTGGTCGTTGGTATTCTTACAGTCCCTCGTTTATTAAATTATATTGATAGTTTTAAAAGCCATGAAATGTTATTGGTTTCAGTGTTGGGCTTATTATTTGGTTTTTGTTTATTAGTAATAAAACTTAATTATAGTATGGCATTAGGAGCATTTTTAATTGGTGCAATTATTGCTGAGTCACGACAAGTCAAAAAAATTGAGCATTTAATTGAACCCATTCGAGATATGTTTAGTGCGATTTTTTTCGTTGCTATTGGTTTGTTATTTAACCCAAGTGTATTAATTGATTACGCCTTACCTATTGTTATTATTACTTTGGCTGTTGTGGTTGGCAAAGTGATTAGCTGTTCAACAGGCGCATTTTTGGCAGGCCAAGATGCAAAGACCTCAGTTAAAGTCGGCATGGGATTGGCACAAATTGGCGAGTTTTCTTTTATTATCGCCTCTTTAGGGGTTGCTTTAAAAGTAACCAGTGAGTTTTTATATCCCATTGCAGTAGCAGTAGCCGCGATTACAACATTATTAACTCCCTATTTAATTCGTTATTCAGATGCGAGTTCGAGTAAGCTTGCGCTATTATTGCCCAATAAAATGAAACAAGTCGGTAGTGCTTATACGTTATGGCTACAAAGCATTCAGCCACAAGGTGATAATGTCATTATTGCGCGCATGATACGCCGTATTATCATTCATGCCTTAGTGAATTTTGCCTTAGTGATTGCCATCTTTTTAATGAGTGCGTATTTTGCTAATGTTTTAGAAAAATATATCCCTGAAGTCTTGCGTCATGAGGGCTTAGAAAAAGCTGTGATTTGGAGTGGGGCATTATTAGTTTCTCTGCCATTCCTAATTGCTGCTTATCGTAAGTTAAAAGCCTTAAGTATGTTATTAGCAGAGATGAGTGTCAGCCCTGAGAAGGCTGGGCAATATACAATGCCTGTCCGTAAAATGATTTCGGAAGTTATTCCAATTATGGCCGTCTTTGTGATTTTAGTGTTGGTATCGGCTTTAAGTAGTAGTATTTTACCGCCAACTAAATGGATGTGGGCTGTAGTGTTATTATTTAGCTTGCTCATTCCATTATTATGGAGTCGTTTCGTCAAGCTCCATTCGCGTTTACAAATCGCATTAATGGAAACTTTGGATGATGAAGACAAAGCCCATTAAAAAAGGGGCTATAACAGCCCCCTTGATTTTAGCGTTTGGGTACCCAAGCCCATAACATTTCACATTTAATGGGTTCGCCACCGCTTTCATCAGTGACAATAACAGGCACTAAAACTTCGCCTTTAGGTTCGCGTTCAATACGTGCAATGTCTTCGGGGGTTAAGGTAGCAACTGCACGCATATCGCCTTGTGTGCGTTTGTAGTAACTCACTTTTAAGGTTTTAATGAGTGGTAATTTATCATCTGGTAAATTCATGCCAACAATAAATCCCGTTGCTGTTTCGGCTAATAAAGCCATTGCCGCAGCATGAACATTATTTATATGATTTTGAACTTTACGTTGATTTTTGATGCTAACAACAACACGCTCTGGAGTTAACTCTTCATAGAGTAAGCCAGACGTGCCAACATAAGGCACAACTTTGCCAAAAATTTTGGAAATAACGGTGGCGCGGATATTAGCAGGTAACCATTTAGAAGATTCGACAACTCGCTTGATACTAGACATGATTAGTCCTTGAAGTTATTAAATTGTAGGGGTAAACCAAGTTTTTGTTCACGCAACAAAGTCATAACGGCTTGTAAGGTGTCTTTTTTCTTATCGGTCACACGGACTTTTTCGCCTTGAATACTGGCTTGTGCCTTAATACCTGAGTCTTTAATAATTTTGACCATCTTTTTGGCAGTATCACTATCCAAACCATCTTTGAGTTTAACAACTTGATGAATTTCTTTGCCAGAAGCGGCCATTTT
Source organism: uncultured Agitococcus sp. (assembly GCF_937920075.1). Lineage (GTDB taxonomy): Bacteria > Pseudomonadota > Gammaproteobacteria > Pseudomonadales > Moraxellaceae > Agitococcus. The sequence goes on along the minus strand of NZ_CALETI010000380.1, from coordinate 16,749 downwards.
TTGTGGGTCTAAACATTGCGCGTCAATTTTACGTTTGAGGCAATGTAGTTCTAACATGGCATAAACTTGTTCAACCTGAAAATCAGATTCGCCAATAATTTTGATTTCTTTGTTTTTTTCGTTAATCTCAACCTTGACATTACTGCCACGAAAATCAAAACGAGTTTGAATTTCTTTGTTGGTATTAGTCACGGCATGATTCACTTCAAACATTTCTAATTCAGATACAACATCAAAAGAAGGCATAAGCTTTTCCCCATAGATTGAATAGCTGCTATAAAAATGGCAGCATACTACTACAAATACCGTGTATTGAGCATAACTTATTAAAGACTTTGTGTGTTGACGGATATTTGCCCCAATAGACTAAAGACGAGAGATACCATGTCCTTACGTTATCAAATTATTCCAGTCACGCCTTTTGAACAAAATTGTACTTTATTATGGTGTGATGAAACGATGGAAGGGACACTAATTGATGCTGGTGGCGATATTGCCAAGCTACACGCTGCGATTGATAAGAATAATATTAAAATTACCAAGCTATTATTAACACACGGCCATTTAGACCATGTAGGAGCAGCAAAACAAGTTGCTCAACATTATGATGTTAAGATTGAAGGTCCTCAAAAAGAAGAACAATTTTGGTTGGATATGTTGCCCCAACAAGCCATGATGTTTAGATTTCCGCCAGCACAAGCATTTTTACCCGATCGTTGGTTAGAGCAGGGGGATACTGTAACAGTGGGAAATTTACAACTAGAAGTTCGCCATTGTGCAGGCCATACACCGGGTCATGTGGTATTTATTCACCACGATAGTAAATTAGCCATCGTGGGTGACGTGTTATTTAATGGCGGCATAGGGCGCACGGACTTTCCTCGAGGCGATTATCAAACCTTGATTAATGCGATTCAACAGCAATTATTTACGTTGGATGATGATTATCAATTTATTGCGGGACACGGGCAGATGTCGACTATTGGACATGAAAAAAAGCATAACCCATTTGTGGGCAAATTTGGTTAAGTCGTGAGGGGGTTGGATAAATCCAACAACCCCGTATCACAAAAGTGCTACTTTAATTAAGCAGCGGGTGGGTTTTCTTTAAAATAATCTTCCTCCCATTTTTTTGCGTGCTGCAATCGCTTTTTGTTTGGCCTCTTCTTCGCCATACTTGCGAATAGAAAAACAAGCAGTTTTGGTTTTGCCACCTGCTGTCCACCAAGCTTGCCAATGTGCATACGGAACACCGCGTTTTAGCCCCTCAGCGCGACTAACACCGACAACACCACTGGTATTACGCGACGTTAATTTGCCTACTTTACTATCAGGTGGAAGTTTAGCATCTAGCTCATGAAAATAAGCTTCTGCGGCTTCCCAAGCCTTTTCTGGGCCACCATGTTTTTTGTCAGAGAAAAACTTTGCATAAATCACGCCACGCCATCTAATGCGCACATAATAACCAAAGTTGCTTTTTGAGGGTTGATCAATACGACAAATACCCATAACAATTACTCACGAACTGAGAAAAGGGTTAATTATATCATGGGAAATATCAATAAAATTGATAGGCCACCAATCAAAATAACCTAGCATTACGTTTTGATTGAGTATCAAAACACCTTGCCGTTCATGGCCTTATCGCGTTTTTCCAACCTTGCGACGAGAGATAACAAACTTCGTGTTTGTGTGTCCTCGTAGATATCACATTAATAACATACAGTTCCTATAAATGATTGATTTATACCAATACACTTAATGAGGGCGTTGCCATGACTGGATGTGCTAACTAAATAACTTGTGAGTGAATAACAAAATATTTAGTTAGTAATGTGCAATCCATCTACGTTTTTTATAAATAAATATGGCAGCGCGTTGTTATTGTACAATAAATATAACAAAGGTGCATTTTCTATTGGGTTAAAAAGTCAAAAAAAGTACTTATAATCGTTATAATTTATGTCTAATAGTCAGAAAAATCCTGTTTTTTAAATTAAATACAGTCATTGTCTAGGCATTAAAATTAATATGACAATTTTTCAACAAAATCATGAATTAGAAAAACGTTAGTAATTTGAGAGCAGGGTGTTTTTTTCATACGTCTGATCTTCGAACATAAAATCATTAAACACGGTTGATATGTCAATAAAAATACCAATAGCTATGTAATTCCTAATCATGATTAATAAATTTAATTTGTGAAAGTTTAAAGCAATAACGATTATGTTTGTTATAAACTGAGTTAGCTACAAATATATCTCATTTATTTGTGTTAGGATTATTTAATAATATTTAACGATTAATCGTCTTGGCGTGTTGTAAAATATTTATATAGAATATTTTTCTAGTTGGTTAAATTGATTTTTATTTTTAAGGTAAGTTATGAAGACGCATTGTTCTTTAGTTCATCAACCTAGACCGCCTTATCATCATGGTGATTTAGCAAGAGCATTATTAAAAGCGGCAGATGAAATTATTGAAGAAGAGGGATTGGAAGCATTTACCTTACGTTCTTGTGCCAGACGTGCAGGTGTTTCGCATGCTGCGCCTGCACATCATTTTAAGGATAGGGCGGGTTTATTATCTGCCTATGCTGCAAGTATTTTTCGTGATTTAACGGCTTGTGTAGAAGAACATGTGCAACAAGCTGGTGCAGATAATTATGCAAAGTTACAAGCTGTAGGATTGGCATACATACGTTTTGCTTTACAAAGACCTAGTGCATTTAGTTTGATTTTTCGTTGTGAATCTTTGGATAAAAATGTTGATGAATTAAAGGAGGCGAGTGATGCTTGCTTTCAGGTGCTTATTGATGTGGTGCAAGCGTTAATGCCTGAGGCAAATAAAGAAACTATTCTATTAAGAAGTATGTTGGCTTGGAGTACTGTACATGGTTTTGCGACATTATGGTTAGAGGGTAATTTTGCAAAGGTTTATGCACATCAAGATATTGAGCCAATGTGCTATGCTGACACATTGGCTCAACAAATTTTACAGAGTATTAAGCCTGCATTTGTACAGCCTTAACATCCAATTGTTTATTAAGGCGACGTGTCATATAGGTTGGAGTAAAATAGGGCGGTTGAACATACATAATTTTACTACTACCTTGACTTTGGGCATGTACTAAAGCGCGCTCTGTACGTTCAAGTAAGGTTTCAACAGTATCATTGGGATAGTAATCAGTTAAACCTGCCGTGACACTAACTAAATGAGCTTTGTCGCCGACCTCTTTGTGTAATAAGTGTTCGATATTAACACGTAATGATTCAGCAATTGCCGTTGCTTTGTCTTGAACACAATTGTTAAAAGTCACTAAAAATTTGTCTTCGCTCCAGCGACAACCAACATCTGATGCTCTAATAGATGTTTTAATAAATTGCCCTGCTTTTTGTAATAGGCTATCCAAATGAATATGATGATTGAGTTGTTTTAGTGAGGATAAATCAATCATCACCACAGACACAGGAAGTTGATTACGTTTGGCATTGGCTAATAAATGATGAATTAAAATATCAAAGGTATAACGATTAGCTAAGCCTGTTAAGCTATCAGAGCTAGACATATCACTGAGTTTTTGATTGATTTGCCATTGATATCGATTAATTGCAGCATAGGTTAACCAAACCATAGCCATTGTGGCAAACAAGCCAATAAAAATATTGACATAAAAGCTTTCACGAATTTTGGCAGTTGCTTGATATTCACTGGTATCAACAAATAAGAACCAGTCTAAATCTTCTAAATAACTACTATTTACTAAAAAGTTTTCGCCGTTAAATCCATATTCATAAGAGCCATCTTTTTTAGGATCAAGACCATTAAAGATTGCTTGTAATTGTGGGGAGTCAGTTAGATTAATTTGGCCGTCAATATTACTACCTGTATTATGGGCAATAATCACACCTTTGGCATTGGTTAGATAAACATTATGGCCATATTGTTTTTTATAAAGATCAAGCATTTGCACAATTTTATCTTTATTAAGACCATAATCAATGCCATTTAAATAGCGTTTTTGATAATCGGTAGGACGTGGGTTGATAATCAAGCCTAATCGTTCGTTTTGTAAGTCAGTAGCGATCATGCTAGCAGTTAAAGGCAATTGATTTTTGATTAAAGACTCTTTTACCGAAGCTTTTGAGACACTGTAGTTGATCACAAAAGCGACCAGTAATGAAAAAGCAATGGCAAGACTTAAAGTAAGCGCAAGTTTACGCTTTAGCTCTACAAAGTGTTCCATAATATATCCCTAGCGAGCAAACTGCCAAATTGTCTGAAAACCTACATTTCAAGGACAATCTTAGCGTAGACAATAAAAAAAGATACACAGTTTTGTCTGACGTAGTTTTAAACTAAGGCGTATAAGTGTGTCAGAATGATGAGCTTTGGACTTATGCTATACGCGCGCTAATGTTTTTTATATGCGCTAAACTGCGTCGCAAAAAGTGTAGATTAAGAATGATTGTTTGACAAATAAAAAGTAGAATTTTTAAACAATTTCTTAAGCTTTATGACATTCATAAGTTAGTTGTTGACTCTCTAGGAGTAAAAAATGTTGCATCGTCTTGGTGTGATTGTGTCTTTATCGTGGATATTGACCGCTTGTCAAACGCCACAACCCTTAGTTGCCCCCCCGAATAACCCAAATCCTGTAATTTTGCCCACAGTACCCAATTCGGTCATTAATTTGCCAATTACGATTGATTTAGAAACGGTACGAGCAGAAGCATTAAAAGCTATGCCTAAACCTTTGTCAGTGGGTAAAGTGACTCAAGTTTTGACGATTGCTAATACACCTTTACCGATGGAATCAGATATTAGTCATACCGTGTATATGCGTGATTTACGGCTAGGGGTAACAGGTCAAGATTTTACTGCAACTGCGCAATTGGACTTCGCGATTGAAACCAAAACGCGTGCTGGCTTTTTGAGTATGGGGGGGATTAGTTGTGGTATTGGTGAAGATTTACCCAAAATTGAATTTACCTTACCAGGAAAGTTATATTGGACAGCAACGGGCGATTTGGCGGTGCAGGCAGGGCAGTGGCAACTTAAATGGTTAAAACCCTGTAACATTACTGCCTTTAAGTTTAATGTTGAAAAAATGGCTAATTTACCTTTGGTACGCGACAAAGTGCAAGGAATTGTGAATGAACAAATTAATAATGCCTTAAAGCAAGTTAGTTTTAAAAATATGCTGGTTAAAACATGGCCACAAGTCAACGAACCTAAACAACTAGAAAAAGATGTTTGGTTATTATTACAGCCCGAAAAAATTGGTCTAACCGATATTATTGGGACTGGGCGTTATGTGAAGACCAGTTTGAGCTTAACCGCACGTCCACAGATTATCACTGGTGAAAAGCCTAAAATTACTTTGCCACCTATGCCTCAACCACAACGTCTGGTAGCAAATGGTGATGGTTTTTATTTGGCATTGCGTGGTGATATTGGTTTAGATACAGCGAATCGCTTGCTCAACGAAAAATTGGCCAATAAACCCTTTGATGCTGGAGGCAAGCAAGTATTAATAAATAGCTTGCAGTTATATGGCAGTGGAGAAAAAGCTGTTTTAGGTTTGCGTTTGCAACAACCCATTAATGCTGAGATATTTTTATTGGGCAGATTAACATTGGATGTGATGCAAAATGAGTTACGCTTAGAGGATATTGAGTTTGAGCTGGCAACCAGTAGTTTGTTAGCTAAATCAGCAAATTGGATGCTGCATGGTACATTTAAGAACTTAATTGCCGAAAAAGCACGAGTTGATTTTGATAAAGATTTAGCCAATGTCTTAAATGATTTTAAGGATTATCGTCAAAATTTAGGTTATGGTGCTACATTAAAAGCACAATTAGCCAACATTCGTCCTCAAGGTGTGTTTTTTACACAAAATGATATTAAAGCGTTTGTGGTGATTGATGGGAAATTGGGCTTAGATATTAGTCAATAATTAGGTGCTATTTTGTTATTCGTGGTCATGCTCCGAAAGGGGCATTGACTCAAGGGGAATGCTATAACTTTCACTTGCCCATGATCCTAAATCAATTAATTTACACCGATCACTACAAAAAGGGCGATTTGGATTATTGTGCCATGTAGTCTGTTTTTGACATTGGCGACAAGCTAACATTAAGGGGGTGGAGGGAGTAGTGGACATGATTTATACGACTGACAATTGTAAGTATTTCTGATGTAACTCATCTAATTGCAAATGCAAATAAGCCAAATCGCCATTATTGATGACAATATCATCAGCACGTTTCAAACGTTCTTCACGACAAAGTTGTGCTGCCATAATTTGTTTAATTTGTTCAGCAGAAACATTGTCACGTGTTGAAGCACGTTGCCATTGTAATTCTTCACTGACATCAATTACCAGATTGCGATGGGCGAATTGATATTGACCACTTTCAAAGAGTAATGGTGAAACTAATAAAGTATAAGGAGATGTACTAATGCTTAATTTGTGTTGAATGGCGGCACGAATTGCAGGATGAGTGATTGACTCAAGTATTTTACGTTGTTGAGAATTAGCAAAAACGATTTGCCGTAATGCAGCACGATTTAATGAACCATCTTCTAATAGAATATGATGGCCAAAGTGATCTGCAATAGCTTGTAAGGCTGGTTGTCCTTGCATCACAATTTCACGGGCAACAATATCTGCATCAACTACTTCTATATCGTAGCTTAGTGCTAAATAATCGCTAGCTGCAGTTTTGCCACTGCCAATACCACCCGTCAGTCCGACTATATACATTTAGTGTTTCCACGTACCCAAATACCAGTCAATAATTTCTGTACCACCAAACATGGCAAACCAACCAGCAATTGCCAAATAAGGGCCAAATGCAAATGGCGCGCTTTCTTTACGGATAGCCATATACACCCCACCAATGACTGCACCAACACATGAAGATAATAAGATAATAAGTGGTAATTGACTTGGCCCCAACCACGCACCTAAAGCAGCCAAAAGTTTAAAATCACCATAGCCCATGCCTTCTTTACCTGTTACTAACTTAAATAACCAGTAGACACTCCATAACGATAAATAACCAAACACAGCACCTAAAACGGCTTTGTCTAAACTTATCCATGTTGAATTAAGGTTAACTAATAAGCCAAGCCATAACAGAGGAAAGGTTAAATCATCAGGTAGCAATTGAGTATCAAAATCAATCATAGTGAGAGCGATTAATACCCATGTAAAGACGAGTGCTGTACACATTTGAAGACTTGCACCAAAGCGTATAAAGACTAATACAGATAATAAGCCTGTTGCTAATTCAACCAATGGATAACGTATTGAAATGGGGCTGTGGCAATTGCTACATTTGCCACGAAGCAGTAAAAGCCAACTAATTAAAGGAATATTTTCCCATGCACGAATTTTATGACCACATTTAGGACAACGTGAAGCAGGAGTAGAAAGATTAAATTTATCAGTAAATTTAGGAGGTTGGTTATTCAATGCACAGCATTCATTATGCCAACCTCGTTCCATCATGACAGGTAGGCGATAAATGACAACATTTAAAAAGCTACCAATACAGATACCTAATATAAAAATAATTACTCCCCCTAAGACAGGGGAGTAATTGAGGAGGTCTAGCATAACTTAACCTACCACGGAGCCCATTTGGAAAATTGGCAGATACATCGCGATAACTAAGCCACCAATAACTACACCTAAAAATGCCATGATCATAGGCTCCATCATACTAGTTAAACCATCCACCGCATTGTCAACTTCGTTTTCAAAGTGAGTGGCGACTTTGTCAAGCATAGCATCTAAAGCACCAGATTCTTCACCAATAGCAACCATTTGTAATGCCATTGATGGAAATAGACCAGATTGACGCATGGAAAAACCGAGTTGTTGACCAGATGATATCTCATCTTTGATTTTTAAAACGGCATCTTGATAAACGATATTACCTGTTGCACCCGCACAGGCATCTAAGGCATCAACTAACGGTACACCTGCGGCGAAAGTAGTGGCTAAGGTTCGAGCAAAACGGGCAACGGTTGATTTATAAACTAAATCTCCCACCACAGGTGCTTTTAATGCCATACGATCTAAAGCATTGTTAAAAGCTTTACTACGCTTTTTAGCTTCAGTAAATGCACCTATGATACCAAGGATAGTAATTAAAGCAAAAAACCAATTGGCTTGTAACCATTTAGACATATTAACAACCAGCATGGTAAATGCTGGCAATTCTGCACCAAAACCTTCAAACATTGTTTGGAATACAGGGACTACTTTTAATAACAATATTGCTGTTACGATAACGGCAACCACAAGCACACTGATAGGATATTTCATTGCCTTTTTGATTTTTTGTTTTAGGGCTTCACTTTTTTCTTTATAAATAGCGACGCGGTCAAGCATGGTTTCTAAAGCACCAGATTGTTCACCAGAGTCTACTAAGCTACAAAATAAATCATCAAAATAGAGAGGATATTTACGTAATGCACCTGCAAAGCTGCCACCACCTTCTACCTCAGCTTTGATGCCCATGACTACTTCTTTCATACGTGGGTTATCTAGTCCATCGGCAACAATTTCAAAGGATTGTACTAAAGGTACACCTGCTTTCATCATTGTAGCTAGCTGACGAGTAAAAATAGCAATGTCTAAAGGGGTAATTTTTTTACCACCCGTGCCGAAAGAAATAGATGTTTTTTTGCTTATTTTTTGAACATTTATGCCTTGTTTTCGCAGCTGGGCTTTTGCAATAGCAATATTAGTACCGGTAACTTCGCCTTTGATTTTTTTACCTTGTCGATCTGTTGCTTCATAAGCAAAGGTCAAAATTGTGTCAGCTTTTTTTGTTGCCATAATCCGTCATACTCATTTTTTAGGGCAAGCCTATATTATGTGGTGAGCTGCTTTTAAGTAAAGCATCTTAATCGAATTGAGGTTTTTATTCTGCACCTACAATCTTTGCAATCTCTTGCAGGCTGGCTAAGCCAGCCATTACTTTAACTAAACCTGAACGTCTTAAGTTAGGGAAGCCTTCAGCCTCCATCGCTTCAGCGATCTCCATCGAGTTGCCATCTTCCATAATAATCCGTGCAATTTTAGGCGTGACCTTCATCACTTCGTAAACTCCAACCCGACCTTTATAGCCATCTCGACACTGATCGCAGCCTACAGGTTCATAAATAGTAAAGCCTTTTTCAAAGTCCGCCTCTGTAAAGCCCATTTCGAGTAAACTCGGTTTGGGATAGTTTGCAGGGCGTTTACAAGCACTACATAAACGGCGTGCTAAACGTTGGGCAATAACTAAGTTTACAGAAGTTGCAATGTTAAATGAGGGAATCCCCATATTCCGTAAACGAGTTAACGTTTCTGGTGCACTGTTGGTATGTAATGTAGATAGTACCATGTGGCCTGTTTGTGCGGCTTTAACGGCAATTTCGGCTGTTTCTAAGTCACGAATCTCACCAAGCATGATGATTTCTGGATCTTGACGTAAAAAAGCTTTTAATGCTGAAGCAAAGGTTAAACCAACTTTGGCATTGACGTTAACTTGGTTAATCCCTTCTAAGTTAATTTCCACAGGGTCTTCGGCGGTGGAAATATTAGTATCTTCTCGGTTAAGAATATTTAAACCAGTGTATAGCGATACTGTTTTACCAGAACCCGTTGGCCCTGTGATAAGAAGCATGCCTTGAGGTTTTTCTAGTGCATCCATAAACAGCTTTTTCTGGTCGGGTTCATAACCCAACATATCAATACCCAACATCGCACTAGAAGGGTCAAGAATACGCAAACAGAGCTTTTCGCCAAACAACGTTGGCATAGAGTTAACACGAAAATCAATTGCTTTGGTTTTGGATAGCTTTAGCTTAATACGACCGTCTTGTGGGACTCGACGTTCAGAAATATCCATTTGAGACATAACTTTAAGACGTGCAGAAAGTTTGCCTGATAACTGTAGAGGGGGGCGAGCGTATTCGCGTAATACTCCGTCAATACGAAAACGAATACGGTAAGCTTTTTCATAGGGTTCAAAGTGTAAGTCGGATGCCCCCATTTTAATGGCATCTAGCAAGACTTTGTTGACATATTTAACAATAGGTGCTTCTTCTTCGCCAGAGCCAACAATACCACTATCTTTTTTGTCGTTATCGTCGCCACCACTAATATCTAAGTTTTCTAGGTCATCATCTAAACCTTCCATTGAGGCGTTGCTGCTACTATCGAGCATCTTTTCAATAATTTTGCTGAGCTTTTCTTCATCTGCAACAACGGTTTCAATGTTTAGACCTGTGTTAAAGCGCACTGCATCAATGGCTTCTAAACGAGTTGGATCCCCCATAGCCACAAACAAACGTTTGCCGCGTTTAAAAAATGGCAATAGGTTATATTGGCGAACTATTTTTTCATCAATATGTTCTTTGGGAAGCTGTTCTATATCAACAGCCTCAATATCGATTAACGGATCACCAAATTCATCAGCAAGTAAATAAGCAATTTGTGCTGATTTGGCGAGTTTATTTTTCACTAAGTAACTAATGAGAGAGACTTGTTCTTTTTGTGATTCAATTAAAGCCTTTTGCATGACGGTTGCGTCAACCAAGCCATCATTGACGAGTCGTTTTGCTAAACCGCCAAAAGATAGGTTATTGGAAGAAGGGATAGCCATGTTATTATTCCGCCGTTGTTAGTCAAGAGAGTAGCTTATTAATCATCATTAAAAGCACGAGTATGATGATTGATTGTTATTGTCATAAAGCTTAGCAAGTTTAGTCGCTTAGTGATAGTCAGATCCTCACTGTTGTAGTGAAAGGATGATGAATTATAGCTTTTTATTAAAAAACATTGCTAAGGTTTTGGAATATAAATCAATCTTATTGTTTGCGCAAAGCAGCCTACGCATATTTTGTGAAAATTATATGCTTTTTGCTATGATAACACCATCTACTCATCAAATAGTGGGTAGTTGACGACATAAATATGAATCAGTTCAAGGAGAGAGTAAATGCAAAAAATTTTGTTATTGTTATTAATCATTGTCAGTCAATGGACTCAAGCTCAACAAATATGTGAGTTACCATCAACTAAGGCTAAATCAGAGGCAATTAATATTAATACAGCTTCAGTAGAGGAATTATCCAGTAAATTAAAAGGAATTGGCAAAGCAAAAGCGGCGGCAATTATTGAATGGCGTGAAACTAATGGAAAATTTCAATCTTTAGAAGATGTTGATGAAGTCAAAGGTATTGGTTCAGCGACTTTAGAAAAAAATAAAGCCTTAATCCGTTTTGAAGATTAGGGGCAGGCCTTGTGCCTGCCCATTTAGTATAAACTGCCTATTTATGGGGATGCTAAATTAGGCGGATTGAAACTCAGGCATAACATTTTCGATGCCTTGAGCGCGTTTTTGCTTTTCTTCCAGCATATTGGCATCAAGCTTTTCAAAAGCGCGTGGCACATACCGACGAGCCAAAGCATTTAATTTGTTTTCTACAAATTTAGGCAATTTAATACCTAAAGGATTCGACTCTTGTAAATCAGGCGAAGAAATCACCCGAGTACCCATAATGTAATCAAACCAAGGTTTAGTGACACACCAGTTAGCATCTTGGTTGGTATTCATGTGATGGTCAAAGTGCCAAGGAATTTTCTTTTTACCCCATTCTGTATCTAAATGCGATTGACTGTGAACGTGCCAATAATTCCATGCACAGTAATAGGTAGTTAAGGTGAAAAAAGGAGCAATGGGCATTGCTAAGCTAGTAACGGCACAAATTTGCAATAATGCTTTTTTCTCAGCGGCTGCATCTTCGTTTTCAGTGCCATATAAATAATCATCGCGGTACTTATTTAAACGTACTTGTTTGTGATGCGCCCAATGACGTTTCATAAAAGGTGGCGACAAAGATTTGCGGCCACCACCTTCCTGCGGCACGCCATGTAAGGCATATTTATGTAAATACCATTCAACGCCATTAGCGGCTAACAAGGCAATAGGAATACCAATCATCACAACACCTTTATAATTTTGGACTACCGTACTACATTTAGTATAGATTAGCTCTATAACTCAACTTGACATTCTGCGCCAATTTTGAAGTGTGAAAAGATAAGTGTTATAAGATAATAGTACACATCATAATCTGTGGGATGGTTAAGCAACATGGTATTTAATCCTGAGTTAACAAGAGATGCTTTACCGCCGTTTTCTATGCAGCAACAAGTGCCAACGCAGGGAGCGATAGCAGATTATTGCCGTTTTTATCAATTAGATTTTGAACAAGATTTTCCTCAATACCAACATTTATGTGGTTATTTTGATGTTGTTGGCTATAGATTACTTGCTCATTGTTTTTATCAGGAAAAAAGCCGTGGTACGGTATGGATTTTACACGGTTATTTAGAACATAGTGGTTTATATAAACATATTATTCCTGTGTTGTTAGCTAATAATTATTCAGTATTAATTTATGATTTACCTGCTCATGGTTTGTCATCAGGTGCACGTGCGAGCATTCATCATTTTGTCGAATATCAGAAAATTCTTCAGCATTTAATTGCCTATTTTGACCAAAAACTCCCTAAGCCTTACCTCGCTTTAGGGCAAAGTACAGGTGGTGCTATTTTAATGGATTATGTCCTCAATCAATATCAAGCAGGACAAAAAGTGGTTTTTGATAGATTATTATTGTTAGCACCATTGGTTTATCCAGCAAAAATGCAATGGTTGCAAATGAAGTTGGCCTTTTGGTGGTTTAAATCTACCCGTAGTGGATTGCCTAGAATCTTTAGGCACAATACCCATGATCAGAATTTTATCCGTTTTATGCGTGATGAAGATCCATTACAAGCGCGTTGGATTCCTTTGTCATGGTTGTTGGCTTTAAAAGAGTGGATTGAATATATTCATCAATTTGCACCTTGTGCTCATCCTGTGTGGGTAATTCAAGGTGGACAAGATGGTACGGTCAATGGCGAGTATAATATTCATTTTATTAAACAACGTTTTGCTATAAATAAACTGCTATGGCTACCAGAGGCAGGGCATCAATTAGTTAATGAAAATGGCTTGAATAGACAACATATTATTGACTGTTTGATAGAGTTTTTAGGAGTGTGCAGGGAAGTTGATAAAAATTGACTTAGAAGCAGACCCTAACCAAAAAAATAGTTGTTTAGGGCAAAATAGCATCTAAAATGTGATGAAATAGACAAAAGGCCATAGTTGGCCGATTAACAATTATCCTGATAAAAGAAGGATTTGTTATAAAAGTCCTCTTAGTTTTGCTTTTTTCTTATAACTTTAGTGAGAGTAATATGGCTCATACGTGGCGTTTTTTTCGTAGTAGTGGTTTCGATCAAGTCATTATTGACTCGGTGGCCGATTTAGAAAATCTGGGTGAGCTTGATAAAAAATTATGGGCAGCTTTAGCTTGTCCGACTAAAGGTTTGGAGTTAGATGCTCGCACTTTAGCTTATATTGATGCTGATGGTGATGGCCGTATTCGTGTGCCAGAATTATTAGCCGCGATTGATTGGACATTAGCCCATTTGAGTCAAAAAGAAGTATTGTTTCAAACAGCGGGTTTAAGCTTAGCGGCGATTGATGGTCAACATGCCGATGGTGCAAAGATTTTAGCGGCTGCACAACAATTATTACAACGTTTGGGTAAAGCAACGGCAACAACGATTGGTGTAGATGATACTCAAGATTTAGGAAAAATGTTTCCTGCAAATCAAGTCAATGGTGATGGTTTAATTCCAGCCGCTTTAGCGGTTGAGCCAGAGTTGGCAGACGCCATCAATGATATGATTGCTACTTTAGGTGGTGAAGTTGACCGTAGTGGTGAGCAAGCAGTATCTGCCGATAAAATTAAACAGTTTTTTGCCGATATTCGCACCATGAGCGAATGGGAAAGTCGAGAGAATTCAACAACTTCCTTATTTGGACAACAAACAGCGGCTGCTTATGACGCTTTTACCGCAGTGACAGCAAAGATTGATGATTATTTTGTTCGTGTACAATTAGCTGCGTTTGATGATAAAGCAACCGTGGCGTTAAATGCCTCGGATGCACAATATGCTGCATTAGCAGGTCAATTATTAGCGGTAAATAATTCTGATACACAAAGTTTGCCACTAGCTAAAATTGCTGCCAATCAAGCGTTAAATTTAACACAAGGGATTAATCCTGCATGGCAAGCAGCCATTGATAATTTTAGTCAGTTGGTTTTAGCAAATAACAGTCAAGAACTAACATTAGCACAATGGACACAAATCAAAGCTAACTTTGCTGCTTATAGTGCGTGGTTGCAAGAAAAACCAGCCTTAGCAGTTGCTAATTTGGATGCCACTAAACGACAAATGTTAGCTAATAGTTTGATTGAACAAGCTTTATTAGCATTAGTTGAGGACGATTTGAAGGTTGCTGATGCCGCCAATGCATTAGTCGATTTGGATAAATTAGTACGTTATCAAGCCAATTTAGTGACTTTAGTCAATAATTTTGTCTCATTTAGTGATTTTTATAGTCGTAAAGAAAAAGCTATTTTTCAGGCAGGAACATTGTTTATAGATGGTCGTGCTTGTGATTTGGCAGTGCGTGTTAATGACATGGCTAAACATGGCTCAATGGCAGGACTAAGTAACACTTATTTGGTTTATTGTGATTGTACACGTAAAGAAAGTCCCGAAAAAATGACCATTGTTGCAGCAGTTACCGCAGGTGATGTTGGTAATTTGATGGTTGGACGTAATGGTGTATTTTATGATCGTAACGGTAAAGATTGGGATGCAACCGTTGTCAAGTTAATTGAAAATGCGATTAGTGTGCAAGAAGCTTTTTGGACACCTTATCGTCGTTTGGGGCGTATGGTGAGCAATCAACTACAAAAAATGGCATCAGAGCAAGACAAAGCGATTGAAGCTAAAACATCAGAAAATGTGACCGCAGGGATTGGCAAGGTGCAAGCAGCAGCCAAAACGCCTGCAGATGCTGTAAAACCAGCGACACCGCCAGCTCCCTTTGATGTGGCTAAATTTGCAGGTATTTTTGCAGCAATGGGTTTGGCAGTTGGGGCAATTGGTACAGCCATTGCGTCTGTAGTTTCTGGATTTATGGCTTTAATATGGTGGCAAATGCCATTGGCAATTATTGGATTATTGTTGATGATTTCGGGGCCATCAATGATTATGGCATGGTTTAAATTACGTCAACGTAACTTATCGCCGATTTTGGATGCCAATGGTTGGGCTGTAAATACTAATGCTAAAGTAAACATTGCCTTTGGTGAAAGTTTGACTATTTTAGCGACCTTACCTAAAGGTGCACAACGGAGTTTAAGAGATCCGTTTGCTTAATGCCACCCTCACTCTAACTCTCTCCCTGAGGGAGAGAGGACTCCCTCTCCCATTGGGAGAGGGTTGGGGTGAGGGGATTACTCGTGATGATAACCTGTCACTAATTCCACTTCGTTTTTAGAACCTAAAATCACAGGCACACGTTGATGTAAACCAGTTGGTTTGAGGTCTAAAATACGCTCACGACCTGTTGTAGACGCACCACCTGCTTGCTCCACAATAAAGCTCATTGGATTGGCTTCATACATTAAGCGTAATTTACCTGCTTTGCTTGGGTCTTTTAAATCGTAGGGATACATGAAGATGCCACCACGCGTTAAGATACGATGAACATCAGCTACCATAGAAGCAACCCAACGCATATTAAAATCTTTGCCACGTACACTGGTTTTGCCTGCCACCATTTCGTCCACATAACGGCGAACTGGTTGTTCCCAAAAACGCATATTTGACATATTAATGGCAAATTCTTTGGTATCAGCAGGAATGGTCATATTTGTTTGAGTTAAGACAAACTCACCAATTTCACGATCTAAAGTAAAACAATCTACACCATTACCCAAAGTTAACACTAATAGTGTAGAAGGGCCATAGACAGCATAACCTGCGCAAACTTGTTGGCTACCTGCTTGTAAAAAGTCTTCGGTAGTAATCACGCTTTGTGCTTCTAAAGGCTTTTTCAAAATCGAAAAAATTGTCCCTACCGAAACATTAACATCAATATTAGACGAACCATCTAAAGGGTCAAACAACATTAAATAATCACCCAATGGTGTGCCATCGGGTAAAGGAAAAATATCATCCATTTCTTCGGAAGCTAAACCTGCAATGCTACCTGAACCCAAGCCTGCTTGGAGCATAATGTCATTAGAAATAACATCGAGTTTTTTTTGTTCTTCGCCTTGAATATTGTCCGAACCTGCTTGTCCCAAAATGTCAGCTAATGCACCCTTGCCAATGGCAATACTAATGGCCTTACAAGCCACACTGACTTGCGTGAGTAGTTGTTGCAGTTGTGCGGGCACTTTGGCTTGAACTAAATACTGATTAAGGGTAGGCGCAGGCATAAAAACTCCAAAAAAATATTGTTCAATAATGAGCGAATTATCGCTTAGAACAGTGTTTGATACCAGTCATCAGTTGATAATACTTTATAGTAAAATAAGTGTGATATGATTCGCACTTTAGATGAGTGTATATAAAGAGGATGATAATATGCAAAAACAACATCTGGCTGTCGCGATTGTCATGGCCATGTCTTTAGTGGCTTGCGGTGGAGGGGGTGGAGATGATACTGTTGCCTCGTCAACAAATAATGCGCAAAATTCAACACCAACACCAACACCAACACCAACACCAACACCAACACCAACACCAACACCAACACC
>NZ_CALETI010000379.1 GCF_937920075.1 uncultured Agitococcus sp. | reverse complement strand
AATATTCTTCATTTATTGTTAGAATATCTTTTTCAATAATCATGCCGTACAACCATTCCGATAGTGTGATTTCTACAGAAACCATCCTTTCACTGCCATCTTGCTCAATTATTTTCCAGTTATCTATAATACCAAAACCTTCTGCTTTTTTAATGTTTGTAGTGTTAATATTAGTTTTTATTCTAGTACCACTTAACCTATCTAAAGATGCTTTAAATCGCGCATATTCTTCTCCCCCACCATTTCTTTTTGTTGCCTTAAAATAGTCTTTTGCTTTAAATCGAATTTTTCTAAAAGGCTTGTCTCCTCTATTTATAGCTGCCATAAGTTGACTAGCTGCAAATATTAAAACATCTTTATCAAATATAGTTGCACGACCATAGGCACTCGCTGCTACCTCCACCTTTTTTTTCCCATCTGCACTTGTCCATTTCCAAATTTTTTGCTCTTCTTGGGTAGATAAAGCAAAAATTGGTGCTTCCATTGTTGCGGCATCATCTTTAAAAGAAAAACCCTGCAAGTCGCCAACAAAATAATCATTCATAATCGCAGTCGCAGATAAAACTTTTTCTTCGGCTTCTGCCTTGACCTTTCGTGGATTATTGCCACTTCCATAGCCTTCCATTCTTTTGATAATTTGTTCCATACTTTCTTTTTTGCCAGTCATTGCATACACTCCTTATTGTCCCGTTTTTTGTTGTTGATAAATTTTTCAAATAGGTTCAGGTCGTGGATATACGATTAAATCAGGATGCTGATTAGTTGCTAGTAGAAAATAATTATACAAGCCTCGTACTATATTATTTCGTCCTGAATCGTAGCCTTTAATTGAGTCCACTGAACAAAACAGCAACTTCGCCACTTCTGGCTGAGTCATCTCTACTTTTTTTCTTGCTTGCTGCCACTCATCAAAAGTAGCTTTATCAATATTCAATTTTCGCTTTGCCATTTTCTAAATCCTCTTGCCTTGATTGGCGCAGTACAAACCGCGCCTTGTTTATAACTGGCTTACTAGCAATAATCTACTTTGCCAACCATTACCCGATTGTTATCTAACTCTCTGATTAGAATGTAATAATTTCGTCCAGTTACGCCTTGGTATCTTCCCCAATGAGTTGGACATTCATCGCCAAAAACAGGTTTCCAAAAACGGAAGTCAGGATCCATAACCTTAAACTCTTCAAGATGAAACAAAATATCGTCATATCTAAAGAATTTAAAATTTTTTGCCTCGTCCCCTTCGCATTCTAAAAACTCCTCCTGAGTAGCACTCCATAAATCGCTAAACTTGACAAATTTAGCAGTGACAATTTTTTTAATCGTAAAATCAAATAATTGCATTTTTGACTCCTGTACCTCGTTCGGTACTTTTGAAAATTGGGGGAAACGACCGCTTCCCCTGTTCGTGTATTATAGTGTATTTAGTACACCATGTAAAGCATTATCAACTTAATTATCGACTTAAGTTTCACTTTTTAGGCAGACTATTCCATTTTTTGTTGAGATGTCACAGATTTTGCCTTCATTTTTAACTTTATCGTAAAGGGCTTTTGTACAAGGTGCAATGGCACTATCACCCTTCACGCGCCCCTTAAGATCATCGGTTGATGTTAATTGAATAATATCTATATCATTATCAAACCATTGTTTTGCGTCATTTCTTGCTTCGCTCATCGAGCGACCAATACCTAGCACTTGTTTTTCATTGCCGATTTGAAAAAGGGTGTAATATTCCTTTTCTCTCCAATACTCATCCATAAAATCGTCGTATGTACCAAGGCAAAGCCGAACCCACTGCATTCCGTGAGATACATCCCTCGTCACGGCTGGCATTGCCTTAATGGTGTTGTATTGCTCTTCTGTGATGGCTCTATCGCCCTTATAAGAGATAAAATGGCCATTTGGAGCTTTGTAAATATATGAATAAACCATGTGTTCGCAATCAGAAAAATCTAATTCAAGATTGATTTTGCCTGTACGCTGAAAAATTTCTACGCCATTAACTTTTTGCATTTTTGACTCCTGTACCTCGTTTGGTACTTTTGAAAAATTGGAGAAGCGACTGCCCCCTTCTGTTTGTGTATTTTAGTGTATTTAATACACTTTGTAAAGCTTTTTGTCAGGCGACACATACGATGTCAATGAGCGACACATTGTTTGTCATGTGAGCTGAAAATAAAGACTGCATTGAACGATTTTAAATGATTTCAGTGATTTACGGGGCAATCACCTTAAACTGGTGGATGACAGCATATATGTCGTTTTCAACGTAACATGACACAAGTTCTGTCGCCTAATATTTCCGCATGCGGAAAAATAAAAAACCCGCAAAAGCGGGCTTTTTGTGTGGGTTTGTTTAATCTTCTTTGTGGCCAATAGGTATTACCAAGATGGCATCTTTGAGCGATTTTTTATAATATCCTTCGCGTTTTAACAATGAGCTTGTTATATAAGCAGTTTCAATTCTATAGCCTAACTGCTCTAATTTTGTCTGTGTCCTTCGTAAAATTTGACCATGATAGTTGGGGCTAATTAAGCTGGGACTCTTTTGAGATAGCTCTTTTTGTGTCTTGTAGGATAGTAGTAAAATTACTGCCCCTGACACTGGATTCTGTTCTAACACAAAATTGACGTTTTGTTCGACCAAGTTATTTGCATAGTCAAGTTGCTTTCTTACGCGCAATATCACATGTTCAGGAATTTCATAGTGATCGTCGTTTTCATCATAATTTAACCATAGCAATACCTCGGATTTACGCACACCAAAAATCCTTCTTAAATCAGGTGCTTTTAATCCAGCCTCGGCACAAAGATACGCAAATTCATCATTTTCCATAAATACAGACCTTTTGATTTTAGGTGTAATATCTTTAACATGCTGCAAAATTTTTGTGCCGCACTCTTTTTGTTTCAGGGTATAAACCAGCTTACCAGTCGCATTGTAAAGCGTATAAGAGCCGTCTAAAAGGCGTTTAGCAGTGTATGCGATATTAGAAGGTTTTTTAGGATTGTATGCGTAAACAGCATAACATTTGAGTTTGTTGCAATGTCCACTTTTGGTTGTATAACCAGCCATTTGCAAAGCCTTTGCAATGGTAACTTGTCTTTTCATGGTTTTTTTCCTGCGCCTCGTTTGGCGTTTTTGAATTTGGAATCCCCCTAAACTATTTTTAGGGGGATTTAGTCGAACTTAATGAGTTATTGAAAAACCATCGTAGTTGCGAATAGGGCTAGGATAATCGTTTTTTGCATGCTTATATTTGAGCGCGTATTGGATTCCGTTCGCCTCAAGATGTTTAATCCAGATGCCCATATCACTATCTTCTTCCAGATAGACGGTTTCACCGCGTTGGTAAGAGTAATCGGATACCTGATTCAATAGATCAGCATCTTCCAATGCTTTTCTTTTGACAGCCAACCAACCATGCCCAGCATCCATGTGAAAATTAAAACTTTTGATTTTTTCTGACATTTTTGACTCCTGTACCTCGTTTGGTACTTTTGAAAAATGGGACAAGCGACCGTTCTCCCGTTCGTGTATTATAGTGTATTTAATACACTTTTAGCAAGTGTTTTTATATATGCAAAATAAAAAACTTCCCCTAAAATTAGTTTAGGGGATATGTGCAGTATTTTGATAAAACTCGTATTAAACTAAATCACCCATCCGTTTTGATTTATTGAGTTCTTTCTTATATGCAGAGTTTAGTTTTTCATACAGCCTTTTTATCAATATGCTTTGTTCAAACGGAGGCATGCTATAAATGCAACAGGGAGCCAACCTAATTTTCTCTACTGGTGTTAGCCAAGAAAAATGCTCCATCAAAAAATCTTGTGCCATATAAATGTCAACATTTAAGCCCTTTTCAATAAATTTAATTATTGCTTTTTTAGTGTCGATTTTTCGATAATGAGAATTGTAAAAACTTCTAACACCATCATTGGATTTACGCGAGGTTTTAGATCCGCTTTCGTATTTTTCACTAACTTCTTTGTAAAGAAGTTGTATATCTAGCTTGAGCTTTTCGATAAGCGTTAAATGCTTTTCGTTTTGAATGATTAACATTTTTTGACTCCTGCGCCTCGTTTGGCGTTTTTGAAAAAAGGGACAAGCGACCGCTCATCCTGTGCTTGTATTGTAGTGTATTTAATACACTCTGTAAAGCTCGCGCTGTTATTTATTTTTGTATCCGTAAATTATTTAGCTTCGTGCATAGGGGGTGTATAATGTTGCTTTGTTTCCCCCCCCCTTGTGGGGGGGGAAAGGAATTTTTTAAATTATTGTTAGTGCAATTTTATTGGCTTGTTTTTTCTTTGTTCCATGTGCGCGAAATCCAATTAAATAAGCTCTTTTTGATAACTGGCAAAGTCCGCAACTCGCGCATGTCACTTTTTCGCTTTTTTCTGCTGGGCAAGCCACAATTTTATGACCTGCTGGCGTGTAACTTACATTCCTTGTGTCTAGTGGCAATAAAACGCATACAGGCGCGATATTCAACGCCATATAGCTATCGGCTGCCGTCACTGTATCCGCGCTTAAATTGATGGTAAAGCCGCTCTCGTTGGCTTCTTTGATTAGCTTTTTGTTGTGGTTGTTAAGGCGATGGTGGGTATAAGTAAACCCTTTTTTGTTACGGTTAGCAGTCACGATTTTTGCAAGGTGGTTTTCGTCAATCAGGCCGCCATTACTAACAAAATCCCCAGCCTCGTTATGTCTCCACAAATGGTTTTTAGGCACACGACGGATTGCGTCAAGCATGTCTTTTTCGGTTTTGTCTTGTTTGTCCCACCACCACACAATAGGCGCGTTCTCAGCATAGCAGCCGTTTGACTTTAGGCCGCAATCATCTGGGCAAGTGTTACGCGGTGAGCGCGTAGTGAGCATCACGCCTGTCTTTTTATTGCCCTTGCCTACGTTGAAAAAATTGTTTTCTAAATTTGCCATTTCTAAATCCTCTCGCCTCGTTTGGCGTATTGAGTTTTGACTTGCTTCGTGCTTGCCCTGTCCGTGTATTGTAGTGTATTTAATACACTTTTGCAAGTGTTTGATATATAATATTTGCTTTTTAATAGCATTGATATTTGATTAACTCGCGCCATAACAAACTAAAAGGATTCGCCTATTTTTAACCAGCTTTTCTTTTTAAATAATTCTAAACCCTCTGCTTTTTGTCTCCCGATGTGATAAAAAAAAGTAGGGTACTCCCGCTTTTTTTCTATCGCATCAAACAAAGCTTTAGCGCGTTAGTTTTATTTACTAAGCTCTTAGGGGGCTTACCTATTGCAGTGCATTTAATTCACTGCAATAGGATGTTGTTTATGTACTTTATTTTGTTAGTGCTTCGGCCTCTTCTAAATAGGCGGTTGCCTCCTTTTCGCTTAGGTCACATTTTACCGCACCATGAAGTTTGCCATCTTTCAAAATGGCAATTTCAAATAAATTAGAAAGTAGGCTTCCTGTAATAACGCTCGCAGTCAAACCATTCGCAAAATTAACATTTGCTTTTTTGCATCCATCCGCACAATCTTTAAAGTTTAAATCTGAAATTTGCATTTTTTGACTCCTGTACCTCGTGTGGTACTTTTGAAAAATGGGGGAAACGACCGCTCCTCCTGTTCGTGTATTGTAGTGTATTTAATACACTTTTGCAAGTGTTTAATATATAAATGCTTTTATTTATTTAATCATCGTCGCAAACAATTAAACCCTTATTTGTCAGGCGAGCGATAAAACCCAAGGATTGATTAAATAGCTCTGATTTTCTCGCGCCATGATATACGCCATGACCCAAACCATTCGCCCTCTAACCAACCGCTTTTGCTTTTAAAACACCTTAATCATCGTCGCAAACAGTTAAACCCTTATTTATTTGTGGAGCGATTAGACTAACTATTTATTAAGTATAATAGATGGTATTTTTGACTACTTTAAACGGTTTTTGTGTGGTTTAAATAACCAATTTTTGATATAATAAATCACTATTATTTCCACTTTTATGGAGCGTTTGAATAGCGTTATTCGCCAAGCGACAAAAAAACGGAAAATATTTCCTACTGATGATTCGGTGAGAAAAGTGGTATATTTGGCTATAGAGGCCGCATCAAAAAAATGGAATATGCCCATTCGTGATTGGCGTACTGCCATGAGTCGGTTTCTGATCGAATTTGAAGACCGTTTAGGGGTTTGGGGAGCAATGGAACGGCGAACCGACTTAAGGATTTTCAATGGGCGGTCGAAGTGGGCGCAACTCTCCCCGAGCGACTGCATCATGAACATCAAATGAGTAACGGCCTAACATATTTATATGTTGATGGCTAAAGGGGGAAAGTCTAGCAACATCCTCGTCGCGAACGGGATAGCCTTCTAATCGAAGCTGAGTTAATACAGCATCCATGTAGATGGTGTTCCACAATACGACCACATTGACCACGATTCCCAACGCACTGAGCTGGTCTTCTTGGCCTTCTCTGTATCGCTGGTGTAGCTCCCCGCGTTTTCCGTGAAATATATCGCGTGCTAAAGCATGCCGACCTTCGCCCAGATTCAATTGCAGTAATGTACTTCTGCGTCGGCTTTCATCATCAATAAAGTTCAGCGTATGAATGGTTTTTTCTATTCTGCCAATTTCAGCGATTGCCAAAGCCAGTGGGGTTGCCTTATCGCCCACTTGTAACGTCCGCATAATACCTTCTGCTGGGATTCGTCCCATTTTGAGCGATCCAACAAGGCGTAATATATCCTCCCAATGAGGTTCGATAATTGACATTTTGATTTGATGATTGGCAATTGCATTGAGCTGGCCATAATCCGCTTCTGGATCAACCCGCCAAAAGCGTCCTCCGCCAATATCGGCTAATCGAGGGCAAAAACGATACCCAAGCAATCGGAATAACCCAAACACCACATCACTGTAGTTGTAGCGGCTTGCATTTGAAACGGCTCAGGACAGCATTCAACGCACTTTGAGGCCAGCATTAAGTGCCTCTATCGGGTGGTTCAGGACAGGATTAAATGCCACTGAGCCTGAATTACATTTGCAGGACTGCATTTCATCGCGTCAAGACGGGATTAACTGCAAATGAAAATTTTCAGTAGTCGATTAGCTACAACAGCAGCATTATATTAATAACTAACTGATTTTAATTAATATTTTCTAAAATTCTCTACATGAATTAAAAAAATGAGTAAAAAACTCTTCTATGCCCCTAAAAATTAGTGAGCTTATAGCCAACACCAAGCTGAATTCGCAGGATGTATTGCATCATACCAATACACAAATTATCTTTTGTCGAAACATACGTGCCATGTCCAAATTTCGCGTCAAACTTGAGTCTAGTTGGACGTTGAAAACAGGAATGAGAAGTTGAACGGTTATTTGAGGGTATTTTTACCATAATTGACTATTTTCAAAACGACCATCAAACCATCATTTGATGGACGCACAGGAAGTGCCGTTTGGCTGGTTTTTCATTTGCAGTTAATGCTGTCCTGATGCAATGAAATGCAGTCCTGAAAATGTAATGCAGGCTCAGTGGCATTTAATCCTGTCCTGAGACCCCCGATAGATGCACTTAATTCGGGCCGCAAATCGCGTCTAATGCAGTCCTGAGCGGTTTCAAATGCAAGTCGCTACAGATATAACCTATCAGGCTCGTTTTTACCTTCCCTGCCTTTTTCTCTGCAAGTACATACGCTAGGTTACGTTCCACACGCTTAGAACCGAACTTGGTTACCCATTTTTTCGCGGTCTCGATGGATACCCCTGCTTTCACTAGGTTTTCTTGAGCTTTAGAAGTTCCATCGTCTTTTGATTTACTCCCTTCCTGCTCTATTAAATCCATCTGCCTTTGTTTTTTTGGTTTGGCACGAATAATGATTTTATGTACTGCTCGTCCTTGCTTTACATATTCTGCCCATTCGTTTTTATGCTTAATAATTTCAATATCTGAAAACTCGTTTATTTCTTTTAATGCTGGTTCTATAGCTCTTCTTTTTAAGTCTGCCAATAATTTATATTCGCCCTCTGCAATAGCTAAATATGATTTTAGCTCTGCTATCTCAAACTCCCTATAAAAAAAACCATCTTTCGCCCCTTTCCCCATATTCCTTTTCATTGCCATAAGTTCGTAGAAACGAATAGCGTAGGTGGATTTAAACTGCCGAATGGCTGAAAGTTGGTACTGGGTAAACTGGTTTTTTATTTGAATCATAAAATCTTTAATGGATTTATCAAACCGCATTAAGATTTTCCCTGAACCTTTCACATATTTTGCATACGAAACCCAACGGACTTTTTCTATTTCGTTGGGTTTCGTAGATATATTCAAAGAACCTCTGTCATCCATAAGAGCATTAACAGCATCCTGCATTTTTTCATTGAAAGAATTACTATTTTCCATTCCAAATAATTCGGCTATGTCTTCAACGTGAACCACATAATCCTTAAAATCCTCATCATCCTTTCGTACCATTGAGGCAAGCCCCAACACTAGGCGTTGTTCGTTCACGGTGAGCTTATACCGTGCCTCGATTAGTCGGTTGTCTTTGGTGACGAGTACGCCCCCCTTGTCATCATCTGCACTCATAAACGTAAAAGTTTCCATAGTTAAAAAAAACAGTGAATAGGGTGAGTTTATAGAAAAAATATGACACGTCAAATTTATGACATAATTATAACCTGTCCCATTTCTGTCATAGTTAAAAAAGCCTTTGTTCATAAGGTTTTAACTTTCATCCCACATTTGTCATAGTTCATCCCACATTTGTCATAGTTCATCATCGGTAAGCCTTGCCCCGTAAGGCTTACACACCCCTCTAAAATAGGAAAATACTTGTGTTTATAAAATACAACACAGTGGCTTGTGTGTTTTTTGAAAAAACAAAAAGCATTTTTAGGAACATTTTGGAACACGGGGACGAACTGGTGGCAGTTGCTAAGAAGGAAACATGGGCAAGAAGGCACTTTTTAAGCGTTTTTAGATGGGTTTGTGGTGTTGGTAGTAGGTTGGGACATCCAGACACAAAAAAACGCCTCTATGGGCGTTTAAATGCGTTTTTAGAGAGTGATTACAAAATCTCGTAATTTTTGCATCTCAGTTGCATTTTTTGCATATTCAATTCCAACCATCACACAAGCAACTTTTCCATCTCGTAAAACAATCACTGGATTTTTCTCGTTATCGTCTAATAATTCATCAAAATTTTGTTGAACTTCTTGTTCTGTAAGGACTTTCATAGATTTCTCGTTTAAAAAATATCTGAATGTGTACCAGTAAATTCAAGTTTCAAAACGGGTTCAGGGTCATCTATTTTTTGGTAAATCAAAAGCCAGTCGGGTTCAATATGGCAATCTCTTAACCCTGCTAGATTACCTGACAATGGATGGTCTTTGAGAGCTTCTGGTAACTCGCTATCCGCTTGCAAGAGTTCAACGACTTTCACCAG
>NZ_CALETI010000378.1 GCF_937920075.1 uncultured Agitococcus sp. | reverse complement strand
CTACGGCTTACTGCACAGCGAAGAATACAAAAGCAAATATGCCGACAACCTTACCAAAGAACTACCGCGCATACCACGAGTAAAACAACTCGCTGACTTTTGGGCATTTAGTAAAGCTGGTCGTCAACTGGCAGAATTGCATATCAACTACGAAACCGTTACACCTTATGCTGTTAAGTTTAACTGTGACCTAAACACCCTCAAAGCCGATGATTTTTATGTCACGCAAATGAAATTTGCCAAAGGCAAAAATGGCGAAAAACACGACAAAACCAGTGTTGTCTATAACAGCAAAATCACACTAACAGGCATACCACTACAAGCCTATGACTATGTGGTGAATGGCAAACCTGCCCTAGAATGGGTGATTGAACGTCAAGCCGTTACCACCCATAAAGATAGCGGCATAGTCAACGATGCAAATGACTGGGCAATCGAAACCATGAACAACCCACGTTACCCATTAGAGCTATTTTTGCGAGTGATTACCGTTAGCCTAGAAACAATGGAAATTGTGAATGGACTACCTAAGTTGGAGATTGAGTGATGTACCGTTAAGCCTGTTTTTGGGGTAATGCCTAAAAATCTGACGAATCAATGCGTTTAATTGATAGAATACGCGACATTAACTCTCATAGTGAAATCACATGAAAACCCTTTCCCTTAAAAAATATGAAGACCGCCGTTTACGCGAAGGTCATTTATGGATTTACTCCAACGAAATTGATACCGCAAAAACACCCCTCAAAACACTCACCGCAGGTGAACAAGTCGTTATTGAGGATTTTTCAGGTAAAAAATTAGGTATTGCCACAGTTAGCCCACAATCCTTAATTTGTGCGCGTTTAATTAGTCGTGATGTCAAACATCCTTTAGATAAATCATTATTGGTGCATCGACTCAATCAAGCCTTAAGTTTACGCGAACGTTTTTATCCTGAACCGTATTATCGTTTAGTGTATGGCGATAGTGATGGTTTGTGCGGTTTAGTGGTTGATCGTTTTGGTGATTATTGTGTGGTACAAACCACCACTGCAGGCATGGAATTGGTGAAAGACGAGATTGTTCAAGCCTTAGTAAAAGTGCTTAATCCACAAGGCATTTTGTTTAAAAATGATAGCAAAGCGCGTGCTTTAGAAGGCTTGGCTAGTTATATCGAAGTGGCTTATGGAGAAGTACCTGATTTAGTGCCTTTGGTTGAAAATGGCGTTAAATTTTTTGCGCCTGTGCATGAAGGACAAAAAACGGGTTGGTTTTATGACCACCGTGAATCACGCGCCCAATTACAACGTGTGGTGAAAGGCAAACGTGTGTTAGATGTATTTTCTTATGCAGGCAGTTGGGGTGTGCAAGCAGCCGCATTTGGTGCAGCTGAAGTCACTTGTGTGGATGCCTCGGAATTTGCCTTAGATATTGTGCAAAAGAATGCCCAAGCTAATGGCTTAGACAATGTAAAAACCTTACAAGGTGATGCTTTTCAAATGCTAACCGAGCTAAAACAGCAAGGCCAACAGTTTGACGTTATTGTGTTAGACCCACCTGCATTTATGCAAAAACGTAAAGACCATGCCAATGGTTTACAAGCTTATCGTCGCATTAATGAATTGGCGATGCGTTTGTTGGTTAAAGATGGGGTGTTGGTGTCTGGCTCTTGTTCGATGCATTTAAAAACTGAAGAGTTGGTCGATGTGATTCGTGGAGCAAGTCGTCATTTAGATAAAACAGCCCAAGTGGTATTTATTGGCGGGCAGGGGGCTGATCATCCTGTTCATCCAGCCATTCCTGAAACATCCTACTTAAAATGTGTGATGGCAAGGGTGTTAAGCGCGTAATAAAAAAGGCATCAGAAGATGCCTTTTTTATTGGAGTGATATTTTTAATTAATAATAACTTGGTTTGTAGCGTAATCATACTTTATCGTAGCATCACTTGGACAACTTGCAGCACCTGTATAGCTCCAAGAAATACTGCCAGAAACACCGGGTACGTTAATGTTGCTTGCATAACCGCTAAGTACGGAATTACTTGCACCACAAACCGTGTTGGCGGGGAAGTTGAGATAACAGTATTTTAC
>NZ_CALETI010000377.1 GCF_937920075.1 uncultured Agitococcus sp. | reverse complement strand
CCTTGGCTTTAGGCCAATCGGCAACCTTACACCTTAACTTACAAGGTCAAAGTGGCTTAATCAAATTACCCACCAGTGCCTTAGTCGGTAAAGGTCAACAAACCACCGTGTTTGTGTTTAATCCACAAAGTCAAAAACTACAAAGCCAAGCCGTACAAGTGGCAGGTGTTGATGGTAATGAGGTGATTGTTGCTGGCCTACAACAAGGTCAACAAGTGGTCGTGGCTGGCGTGCATGTAGTGCATGAAGGGCAAGTTGTACGCCCCTTATTGGCTAAACAATAACGGGAGCGCACTATGAGTAACTCATCAGCCGAACGTTTTAACCTCTCGCGGATTGCCATTCAAAATCCTGCCATTACCACCTATTTGCTGATTGTCTTGATGTTGGCAGGGATTGCCTCGTTTTTTCAATTAGGCCAAGACGAAGACCCACCCTTTACTTTTAGAGCAATGGTGGTGCGTGCCTTTTGGCCGGGTGCTACCGCCTTGCAAGTGTCCGAACAGCTAACCGATAAATTGGAAGAAGTTCTCCAAGAAGCCCCTCATGTCGATAAAATTCGCAGTTACTCCAAAGCAGGCGAAACGACGATTTTTATTGAGGTGAAAGAATCGGTTCAAGCCAAAGATATTCAACATATTTGGTACACCATTCGTAAAAAAATCAACGACAAACGTCATACCTTACCTCAAGGCGTACAAGGCCCCTTCTTTAATGATGAATTTGGTGATGTGTATGGCGTGATTTACGCGCTGTCTGCTGATGGTTTTTCTTATGCAGAATTAAAAAAATATGCCGACCAAGTGCGCAATGAATTATTAAGAGTGCCTAATGTTGCCAAAGTTGAGCAATATGGCGTGCAAGATGAACGTGTATTTGTTGAAATTTCCCAAAAGAAACTCGCAAGAATGGGTATTGATATGCACCAAGTTATCAACGCCCTCAACCAACAAAATGCCGTTGAATATGCAGGTACGTTACGCACCCCTTTAGACGATATTCAAATCCGTTTAACAGGTCAATTTACCAATGTTGATGACCTGAAAAAACTACCTTTACGCTTTAATAATCGTAGTTTTTATTTGGGCGACATCGCCACCATTCAACGTGGTTACCAAGACCCTGCTGCCCCGAAAATGCGTTTAAATGGCCATGAAGTCATTGGTTTAGGCATTTCCATGACCAAAGGCGGTGACATCATCACTTTGGGTAAAGACCTTCAACATGCTAGTCAAAAACTACGCGACAGCTTGCCTGCGGGTATTGAATTGCAACAAGTGCAAGACCAACCTAGCTCCGTTAATCGTTCGGTGCAAGAATTTGTTAAAACCTTAGCCGAAGCCTTAGTGATTGTTTTAGTGGTTAGCTTTTTGGCATTAGGCTTACACACCAAACCTTTAAGAGTCGATATGCGGCCGGGTTTAGTGGTCGGTTTATCGATACCTTTGGTATTAGCGATTACCTTTTTAATCATGGACAGATGGGGCATTGATTTACACAAAATCTCGCTCGGCTCGCTGATTATTGCCCTTGGCTTGTTGGTGGATGATGCGATTATTATTGTCGAAATGATGGTGCGTAAACTCGAAGAAGGTTATGACCGTTTAAGCGCGAGTATTTATGCCTATCAAACCACCGCCATGCCCATGCTCACAGGTACGTTGATTACAGCCGCAGGCTTTTTACCCATTGGTTTAGCCAATTCTGCGGTGGGTGAATACACCTTTGCCATTTTTGCGGTAACGACGACAGCCTTAATTGTCTCGTGGTTTGTCTCGGTCTATTTTGTGCCATTTTTAGGGTATCGTTTATTAAAAACTCATCATGCAGGTTCAGCCGAACATCACGAAGTCTTTGATTCGCCTTTCTATAATGCGGTGCGTAACACCGTGGCATGGTGTGTGAATCACCGTTGGATTACCTTACTCGCTACCCTCGCCGCGCTTGGTGCAGGTATTATGGGCATGAAATTGGTTGAAAAGCAGTTTTTCCCCGACTCCAACCGTCCAGAAATGGTGATTGATTTATGGTTGCCCGAAGGTTCTTCGTTAACCAATACCGAAAGTATCGTCAAACGAGTTGAACAGCGTTTATTAGCCATTCCCGAAGCAGGTTCGGTGACTTCGTTTGTTGGTCAAGGCGCGCCGCGTTTTTACTTATCGTTAGACCAAATCTTTCCACAAAATAACGTCGCCCAATTGGTGATTATGCCGCCCTCTTTAGAAGCGCGTGAAAAAATTCGTCATCAATTACCTGTCATGTTACAAGAGGAATTTCCAGAAATTCGTGGCCGTGCGCGATTATTACCCAATGGCCCACCTGTACCCTATCCTGTAATGTTTAGAGTGATTGGTGATAATCCTGATAAATTACGTGCGATTGCCGATGAAGTTAAAACCATTGTTCGTGCAGACTCTGCGATGCGTGGTGTTAACGATAACTGGTCGGAAGAAGTCAAATCTTTACACTTAGATATTGATCAACAACGCGCACGCGCTTTAGCTGTGACCAGTTCTGATATTGCCACCGCCAGCCAAACTATTTTGTCAGGTTTAACCATTGGCCAATATCGTGAAGAAAACGACCAAATTCCGATTATTTTGCGTCAACCTAAAGAAGAACGTGACAGCATGACTGCCTTAACAGGTACATATTTGCCCACAGGCAGTGGCCAGTCTATTCCTCTAGCACAAATTGCGCGTCCTAATTTGCAATGGGAATATGGCGTAGTATGGCGGCAAAATCGTCAGTTTGCCATTACCGTACAAGGGGATGTGGCTGATGGTATTCAACCTGCCACCGTTGCCTTACGCATTAATGAAAAACTTGAAGGCTTACGCGCTAAGTTGGATGCTGGCTACCATATTGAAATTGCAGGGACAGTCGCTGAGTCACAAAAAGGTACATCGTCCATTCAAGCTAATGTGCCTTTGATGTTATTTATTATCTTTACCTTGTTGATGTTGCAATTACGTAGCTTCCCACGGGCGTTATTGGTGTTTTTAACAGGACCTTTAGGAGTGATTGGTGCCGCGTTAATGATGTTAGCACTCAACCGTCCCATGGGTTTTGTCGCGACTTTAGGGATTATTGCGCTTAACGGGATGATTATTCGTAACTCGGTAATTTTAATTGACCAAATCGAGCAAGATATTGCCAATGGTGTTGATAGATGGCAAGCCGTGATTGAAGCGGCGGTACGTCGTTTTAGACCGATTATTTTAACGGCTGCGGCTGCGGTATTAGCGATGATTCCGTTAATGCACAGCACCTTTTGGGGGCCAATGGCGGTGGCAATTATGGGTGGGTTGATTGTGGCAACAGCATTAACCTTGCTCAGTTTACCCGCAATGTATGCCATTTTCTTTAAAGTGAAAAAAACGGCTTAACTTTCTCTAAGTCCGTTTTGCAAATCAAAGGATGAGTCGTGGAGGCTCATCCTTTTTTATTTTAAAGATTTTTTGAGTCTACTTAACCTGAGTTCGGAATCAAAGCAATAAGTACTTTTCAATAACACCATAAAAACCATCTACTCTCCCCTATTAAATAACCTTTATTACTCGTTAAAATAATGAGCAAACATACGCCATAAGATTGAACAAGCACCATGACTATTGCACTTAACCGATTTCTGCAATCTTTGTTTGATTACACAATCCTACAACGTAGCCGAAACTACTTAACACAAATTGACCAAGGTAGCATCGACCTCAGTTATACCAATGACACGGCTACTCTGTCTGCCGTGGTTGAAGGAGGCGACTACTATCACACTAAAATTACTTATAGCACCAAGTCAAAACAGTTAATTAAGAGTGAATGTAGTTGTCCTGTAGGCAGAAATTGCAAACATGGTGCTGCCCTAGCACAATTGTTTTATAATAATTTTTTAGAAAATTTTAGCGATAATGTTGTTCCATTCGTAAAACCCAATAACCCTGCTAGTAGCACTGCCTCATCTAACATTAATGCCACACAAGCCTTATCTTGGCTCAAGGAATTAAGCACCAATCTCAATGCCACACCTAACACCAAAAAAGAAATCGCCTCTCCGTTTATTTATGAGCTTCAACAAGAGCAACAACTCAGCCTGACACTTTATAAAATCAGACGTAATAAAGCCAACGAAATCCGAGAGCAAAAAACCTATACCAATTTTGATAATATCGTCCTTTATAGAATTGCTATGCCACACGCAGAGCGTCATGCTTTTTTGCCCATTTATAGCCATCATCACGGCCAAAAAAAAGACGCAAACTATCACACCTATTACGAACCAAATTTAAACATTAACCATCTGCCGTTGATAGATTTGCAAAACCTCATTAGCCATGCAGAATGTTATTGGCATGATAGTACAATCCCCTTAAGTTATTCAGACACATCTTATCAATTACAGCTTAAATGGCAGCAAGATACACAACAAGGCGAAAGATTGGTCGCTACTCTACAAGCTAAAGACCAAACCTCACCCATTCCTGATAAATTTGAGGTACTTTATACCCAACCCTTAGCCTATCTTGATACCGAGCAGTGCATCATTGGCCAACTTGAGTGCGAATATGCCAGCCACGTCATTCGTCAATTATTAGCAATGCCTAACATTCCTAAAGCTCTGATTCCCAAAGTCAGTGAAGTCTTACAAAGCTCGCCTCTTACTCAAAAAATTGCTCAACCAAACTCTCTAAAAAATATCGAAGATATTTATGGCACATTAACACCCATTATTCGTTTTGGTGGTTTTAACAAGATTGCAGATTATTTATTTCATCAAGGGCTAGGCTTGGCCGAAATTTATTTTGACTATATAGGTGGGACTATTAGAGCGACCGAAAAAAACAGTTATTTTTTTGGTACAGACAATGGCGAAATGGTACGTCAACACCGTGATTTATCTCAAGAAAAACAGCGTATTAGCCAATTACAAAAACTAATTCCGTCTTTACAGTGGCTTGAAAAGAATAAGAGCATTCAAGCACTTACTCACAACCAAGAGCATGCTTTAATTTTAGCTCAAAATACCGACTTTATTAAAAACATTATTCCCACCAACAAATTTGCAGAATTTGGTTGGCAAGTTGAACATCTGGCTGACAGTCCTTTTAATGTTCAATTGGGTCATAACATCAACTTATCACTGACCGAATCTAGCTCACAGCAAGATTGGTTTGAGTTAGGCGCAACGATTCAAGACCCACAAGGCAATACCTTTAATTTAGTTGATTTGTTAAGTCGATTAATTAAAAGTCATCCTTTTTTGCTTGACGCTGCCTCGCTTGAAGAATTACAAGAAGACGATTTTTTAAGTGTTTATCTAGGTGAAAATCAATCAGCCTTAGCGTTACTTATCAAAGATATAAAACCTATTTTACTGCATCTTGGCCATTTGCTTAACCAAGATAGTCATGGCATGGATAAATACGATGCCGCACAAGCCCTTGCACTACAACATGTATTGGGTATGCCGTGGCAAAATAATGAGCGTTTACAACAATTTGCCAACAAGCTCAAACAAGGTTATAGCCAACAATTGCCTACACCTCAAGGTTT
Organism: uncultured Agitococcus sp.; assembly: GCF_937920075.1. Classification (GTDB taxonomy): domain Bacteria; phylum Pseudomonadota; class Gammaproteobacteria; order Pseudomonadales; family Moraxellaceae; genus Agitococcus. The sequence continues at coordinate 945 of NZ_CALETI010000377.1, read as the reverse complement.
TGTGGGTGAGTTACGTCCTTATCAACAACAAGGTTTGGGTTGGCTACAGTTTTTACGCGACACAGAACATGGTGGCATTTTGGCTGATGATATGGGTTTGGGCAAAACTGCTCAAACCTTAGCGCATATTTTACTCGAAAAACAAGCAGGTCATTTACAGCAAAAACCTGCCTTGATTATTGCGCCCACCTCGTTAATGTATAACTGGCTTAAAGAAGCCCAAAAATTTACCCCTGATTTAAAGGTGTTAGTATTACAAGGCGCAAATCGTCATCAAGATTTTGATAAAATTCCCCAACACGATATTGTGTTAAGCACTTACCCATTGTTAGCCCGTGATGAAGAGCTGTTAAAACAACATTCATATCATTTGTTAATTTTAGATGAGGCACAAAATATTAAAAATCCGCGTGCTAAAGCAGCACAGGTAGTACGTCAGTTAGATGCCAAACATCGGCTGTGTTTAACAGGCACACCCATGGAAAACCATTTAGGAGAATTGTGGTCATTATTCTATTTTTTAATGCCAGGTTTTTTATCGAGCCAAGAATTATTTAATAAACACTATCGTCACCCTATCGAAAAAAAGGGTGACAATCAATTACGACAAAAACTGGTTAATCGTATTAAACCCTTTATGTTGCGCCGCCTAAAAACCGAGGTTGCCAAAGAGCTGCCGCCCAAAACCACTATCGAAGTCAATGTAGATATGAGTGAGTCACAGTCTAAACTCTATGAAGCTGTACGTGTGGCCATGCAAGCTAACATTCAAGATATTATTGCCAAACAAGGTTTTAAACGTAGCCAAATTGCCATTTTAGATGCCTTATTAAAACTCCGCCAAGTGTGTTGCCACCCCAGTTTGTTAAAGCTCGACAAAATTTCATCCGATAAAGCCAATTCCGCCAAGCTAGAACAATTAATCGACATGGTCACCGAGATGGT
>NZ_CALETI010000376.1 GCF_937920075.1 uncultured Agitococcus sp. | reverse complement strand
AAAACCGTGTTTTAATACTCACAATCTAACTCTCATTGCAGTGCGACAAGCACCCAGCCACTTACTGCTAAATTGTTTACGCTTTTAGCAAACTCTCGCTTGCTTAAAACAGTGGGGTACTTGCACCTGAATTTTGGTAGTTAGAACCTAAATCTTATTTTTGCCATCTTTCATATTTCACAATTTTAGCATTAACAAATGGGCTAAACTCACGCGCTTTTTTTAATGCTGCTCTTGCTTTAATCAGACTTTCAAATTTGCTAGCGTGTTTCTCTAGCGTAGTCCTGCTTGGGTCGCCTTCGCCTTTATCAAGCCAAACACCATCTTCAAGTTTCACTATGTAAAAAGCCATGCTACACCTCCTCACCAAAATTAGATTCTAATGCCGCAATAATTACCTCATGCGCGTTATTGTGAATTGGCAAATAAGCATCTTTTTGCTCTGCTAATTCAATACCAACAATATCCATTGCGCCACAAATAGCCTCTAATTGGCGGCCTGTAAGTGTTAAATTTACGGTTTTGTTTTCGTTTTCAGGATTAACGTTAATGCTAATGCTCATCATTCATTCTCCACAGCTAAAAAAGGTGCTGCAACCTATAATTCATCGCTAAAATACGCTTTCTAACTCTCATTGCAGTGTGACAAGCACCCGAACTGCATTTAGGGTTACTGTCAGCGCGGTGCTTGCGCCTGAATTTTTTAGTTATACACCAATCCTTTGTTTAGCAATCTCAAAATACCCTGCATCTTTTTCAATACCAATAAATTTGCGGTTAAGGCTCTTGCAAGCAACGCCTGTTGTACCGCTACCCATAAAGCAATCTAATACTGTGTCACCTTCGTTCGACCAACTAATGATATGGTCGTTAGCGAGTTTTTCAGGAAAAACTGCGGGGTGCAGTCGCTTGTTATTGTCTTTTTCTGGCGGCATTTTCCAGACATTGTGTCTTTGTCCAAACTCGGCCACTTTTTTTACTCCCTTACCGCAACCATCTTTAATTTCACCGTTTCTTTGCCTCACAGTATTACGGAATAACTCCCCGTAGCTTTTATTTTTTTTGTCTTTGATAGGGTTGAATGTTGCTATTTTTCCCCGTGTAAAAATAAACATATACTCAAAAACAGGCGCATAAGTTAGTTTTAATGCACCCACAGCAGTGAAGTTGTCTTTATCCCAAATCATCGTATCATGCAAATTAAATCCTATTTCTTTAGCATACAGGGCTTGTCTAAAACTTGTACCTGTCTCGCTTCCCTTGATTGTCGCATCATTAACAATCCAAACAACGACACCACCTTTTTTAGTCACTCTAAACAATTCTTCTAAAACAGGCTTCCAAACGTGTTCACCCCAATCTAAAGAATTATTGTAATTCCGTAAATTATCGTAAGGTGGTGAAGTAACAGTTAAATCTACACTGCCGTCAGGTATCTCTTTCATACGCTCTAAGCAATCACCAAGCATTAAATTAATTGTCATAATGTGTCTAACTCCTGCATCAACAGCGACAAGTACCCAGCCGATTATTGTGTTATGTTTGCAGTTATTGGCAACATTGCACTTTACTGCTTTGTTGTGGGTTGTTACGTGTTAGCTTTTTAGTTATGCGTACAAATACGCAGTACAGCCGCATATTGAACGCCCATTATC
>NZ_CALETI010000375.1 GCF_937920075.1 uncultured Agitococcus sp. | reverse complement strand
TGGCCGCAATCGCCGCCCACCCAAAGACCCTTTTAATGCGTTGTTATCGTTGGGATATGCCTTATTACACAGTGAAGCGGTTTTAGCGATTCATGCCGCTGGCTTAGACCCTTATGTCGGCTTTTACCATGTGACCGAACATGGCCGAGAATCATTGGCCTGTGATTTGGTTGAACCTTTACGCCACGAAATAGACCGCCTGTGTTGGCGATTAGTGGCCGAACAAACCTTAACAAGCAAAGATTTTAGCCAAAGCGAAAAAATGTGCTTACTCAACAAAACAGGCCGTGTGCGTTTTTATCAGGCTTATGAAAACCTATTAACCGAACTACGCAAAAAAATGTGGCAACAGATGCGCGAATTAGGCCAATTAATACAAGGCAAAAGCTTTGATTTTAGCGCGGTCATGTTAAGTGATTTGGATAACTAACATGGCCCAATACATTATTTGTTATGACATAAGCTGTGCTAAACGCTTACGCAAAGCGGCAAAAATTTTGCAAGGCGTTGCCATTAGGTTACAAAAAAGCGTGTATTTGTTGGTGGGTTCGCAAAGTGACCTGAATAAATGTTGGCGAGCGTTGGCGGCGTGTGTGAGCGATAGCCACGATTTGCTGACTTGTTATTGTGTGCCAGCACATAGCCCATTACAAAGTTTGGGGGCTAATGTGTTGCATGATGGTTTGTTGTGGAGTGGTTTGTCTGAGCCGATTAAAGACGATGATTAAGCAATAATTGATTGTAGGAGGTGGCAAGGACGTTGCGCACGGAATAGCGGTTAATGGGGTTGGTTGTAGGATTGGTCACCCACGCCAGTACAAGGATGTACTTTATTGGTGGGATTTAACTAGAAAAGCCATGCTAATTTTGCTAAAATAAAAAGCTTGGGAACGCCTCCTAAAACTGGTGTTTTACTCTGTTTTTGCAGTGTTAGTCACTCAGTTAACTTGTTCTTTAATAAAATAGCCAAAGACTATTAAAACCCTATTTTTATTAGTTTTTATTATGTTCCACGCGATTGTTTCAT
>NZ_CALETI010000374.1 GCF_937920075.1 uncultured Agitococcus sp. | reverse complement strand
AAAAAGCCAGACGATAGCGAATTGATTAACGAAGGCGCGGCGATTGCTAACAGTTTTTTTAATAGCAATGTTGTCGAGTTAAAACCTGTGCAAGTTGACACTGTAAAGATTGATTGCAAGTTACCAGTGGAATCATTAAACGAGGTGGCGGCATGGATTAAAGGGCAAATAGGCACAGCCCCGAAGTATTCCATCGTGCAAGCAACATTAGCCTTTGCCTGTGCTATGGCCAGTCGTTGTGTGCGTTTAAAAGACGGCACAAGCTCAAGCACGTTTTTGGCTGTCGTTGCTGACTCGGCAGGGCAACTACAGCCGCTTAAAGGGATTTTGAATAGTGCTATTGATGCGTGTGGTGATAGAAACATCATACGCGGGACTAAAATAAGTGGCTCTAGTTGTCTGCATAAACAGTTGTTGACTATGCCGCGTATGTTTTGGGCAACCGATGATTACGCGAATATGATTAGTTTCGGCAAAAAACAGCAGTCAGGCGCGATACAAGGGGCGTTAAGTGCTATCAATGAAGTGTATTTGAATAACACACTCTATTTAGATAAAGACAGCGTAGGGGCGAATTTTGGCAAAAAAGACGGCGAAGGCGATAAGCATATTTCAGAGTACAACATCTACCGTCCGTCTTTAACCATGCTTAGTTTGATGAGTAGCAAACATATCGACTTTGTGGCACAGCGAGATCAATACAGCATTGGGGCGTTGCAACGGTTAATGATCGCGCAAGGCGGCGATAGTGTGTCATGTGAGCGAGACTTTGACGCACCATTCCCTGCGTCGATTAAATTTATCGTTAATGCAATCAAGAAAACAGATAGTGATTTTTTTGATATTGCTTGCATGAATCCAGTGCAAAAGATTGCTATTTTTGATTGTGATAACACGGCTACTCTTTTTGCTCACTCTTTAACGCGCATTAAGGCAACTTGCAACACTGAGGAGCGCAAAGACCTACTTGGTATTGCTCTCGGTTGGTGTGGCACGTTTAAGCGGCTTTGTGTGGCTTTGAGTGCGTTTAATAACCCATCACAACCGATTATCGACGAGCGCATTGTGCAGTGGGTGGCTAATTGGATTGTCTTTCATCTTGAGAAATTGCTGTCACGATTAGAGATTAACGGATTAGATGAGGAAATAGGCATTGAGGAGGATGTTCTAAATGTTGTTTATGACTTTGGCAAAAAAGGCGCGTCAAGTCGTGACATCGGCCAAAAACTTAGAGCATTTAGAAACATGGACGCGGTGCAAAAATTAGAGATGTTGACTAAATTGCAGGCGCAAGAAAAAATCTTTGAAAAAAAGGAAGGAAAAGCAGTTCGTTATTTTATGCCTGTTTTTTTCAAAAGTGATTGCGTAAAGGATTCAAAATAAGTTAATGTTAAACGGTCAAACGGAATTGACCGACTGTTTTTGTGTGTGCAGCACGTTTCTATAGAAACGGCACGCACTGTAGCACACGTCAAACCTTAGAGCCGCAAGGGCTACAAGAGAAACGTGTCAATCGTGTTGTGTGCCGCATTAAAAACAATTTTAGAAAAAATTGTCGTCTTTTAACAAATTCCCCTAAAAACCTTAATACAATGCTCTCTCTCTGTATAAGTTAATATATATTATATATACGCGGAACATTACGTTGTCACAATTCCCCTCTAGCCCTACAGCCGCAAGGCTTGCAGCCGTGCCATTTGGTGTGTTGGTCTTTACGTTTCTTTTTATGGTTCTTTTTGTATAAGAAACGCATTCCTTATAAGTAAAAGTTATTAGATAAAAACAAAGAAAAGTCACATAATTTAAGCGTCTAGTGAGTAGCGTAGTGGCCAAGCATTAGATAAATTTAAGTCATGAAAAAACCGTTTTCTTAGCTTGCTGGGTTTGACTTAACCCTCCACTACCAAGCACAGGAAAGCGGTTTTTTCATTTGTGGGATTTACGTTATGAAAACATCCGAATCGTTATTTTTTTCACAAGCAATCAATGCTTGTTTGTCAGTAGCCAAGTCACTTGGCGCAAGCGATGCAATTGCATATGAGTTGGCAGTAAACGCAACAACCGAATCATTCTGCCAAGTCAACAAACAAAAACACGTAATTGAAGGCGTAAATTTAGAGTATTTAGTCTATGAAATCATTTGCAGAAATAAAGGCGATTCAAGTCGTGATATTGGCCAAAAACTGAGAGCGTTTAGAGATGTTGAATCAGACGAGAAAATGAGAATCCTAAAAAAACTCACAGAATCAAACAAAATCTACTCAAAAAAAGAAGGTAAAAGCGTTCGTTACTACCCAATAGTCTAGTTTGACAAGTTTTAACCCCTAATTTTTAGGGGTTAAAACAAGGAATAAGATATGAAACTCACCCCAAAGCAACAAATTGCTTTCGACACTATTCTGCAATGTATAGCCAACAAACAACCCGTTTTACTTACAGGCTTCGCAGGCACAGGCAAAAGCACAACTATTGCTACCGTCATCAAATCACTTAGTCACAAAATGATTACCATAGCCACGCCTACGCACAAAGCCGCAGCCGTGTTATCTGCCATGCTTGAGACAAACGGTATTATCTCGCCCAATGTCAAAG
>NZ_CALETI010000373.1 GCF_937920075.1 uncultured Agitococcus sp. | reverse complement strand
TGTATTTAGCCATTGTTACCTCTTAATAAGTAAATGCCGATGTGGGCGGTGTAAATCCTGATTTCCAAATGATTAAACTTAAATCTAATCAGAAATATAAATCTTTAAATTACGCATAGAGCCTGTACAAGTGCCTGATGAATATGAGTCATTAGCATTTCCGATATTTAAAACACCTAATAACATTATAAACCACCTAGTAACTAAAAGGAGCATCAGGTGGCGTAAAATTAGTCGTCCAAATCACATCATCATATAGCAAAAATTCATCCATTCCACCATTTGAGTAACTAGAATCACCATCTTTGCCAAGCTGAATAAATCGGGATGCCGATGCCCAATTAGGATGCGGAGTTGTAGCTATTAAGCTACCGTCCCAATACACTTTAATATTTGTACCGTCGCCAACAACGGCACAGTGATTATACGCAATTGAGCTAAAACCCATGTCAACTGGAACGAAAGTCCAACCACTCAATGCAGCATTACCAACTCTGAGATTACCGCCTCTAGTAAACTCCATAGGCGTGTATGTTGGCGAGTCACGAGTTGTAAAAAAACAGCCGTCTCCGCCGTCTCCCCCACGGTAAAAAAACGAAATCGTAAATGGTCGCTTGTTGCCAAAGTCGAATATGTTTGGTGATTTAACAAAACCATCTCTTGTCGGTGTGTCGCCAAACTGCAATTTTCCACTGCCAAATTTTGGTTCTGAGGTGCTGATTGATACGTTACCGCCACTCATCATCGTGTGATTGTTTTGACTACTATCATTATAGTTGCCGTCAAAATGCAGCAATAATTTAACTTTTGCAGGGTCCAAAACATAGCCATTAATGGGTCTCTTTTTTAAAACGCCCAATAACCAACCCATAATCACCCCACAATTTTCCAAGTATTAGTGCCTTTATAGACTAATGTTTTTGTCTGATATTGATAACTAAAGGTTAAATCGCCTTGCAAAGTAACGCCACTTGCAACCAAGACTTGTGCAGCATAAGTACCTGTAATACTGATATGTACACTATCACCAACAGATTTGCCTGTACCTGTTGCGGTATTAATGGTGATACTTGTTAAAGAGTTATTAGATAACTCAATGATGGTATTACCGTTTGGTGTGACCGCACTAGATGGTATTATGTACGTTGTATTATCGTCTGTAACAAACTGATAACGGCTGTTAGCAATTGATTGGTAAGTACTAGCTGCTGTAGCCGTT
>NZ_CALETI010000372.1 GCF_937920075.1 uncultured Agitococcus sp. | reverse complement strand
AACAAGCCAATAAAAAAGCGATGCTTTATTTGCCAAACGCGGCAAAGTATAAAAGCGATTAGTCGCGGCTAAGCCTAAAGCAACAGCAATAATAGCGAGTTTTAGAAATAAAATTTTAGCGTAATTGGATTGCCAAAAGTTATCAGCTAATTGATAAACTCTTAAACTATCAGCAACACCTGTTAACACTAAAGCCATTAAACAGAGTGTCGCCAATTCGGAGAGTTGTTGGGTGTTATAGACTAAGTTATTTTTGCTGTAATTCAGGCTTGATAGATAACAAATAATTAAACCTAACCACACGCAAGCAGCCATAATATGAATGGCGTGAATCCACACCGCACCGCCTAATAAACCTGCTTCGGCAGCATGGCCACTAGCCGAACGCGCAAGGGAATAGACAAACATCGCCAATAAAAGGCTAATTTGTTGATAATAGTTTGTTGACCAGCGATAAAAAATAGCAAACACAGCAAATAATTGTGCAAAACACATTAATAGCCACATTTGCCCTAAATTGGATTGGCTGATAACTAAATAAGCAGAGTTAAAAAAGTTTGGCCAGTCAGTATCAGTTAGCTCAACGGTGATTTGCCATAAATAACAAGGCAATAACACCATTAAGCCATAAACAGCATATTGTGCGCTCTTGAGCCAAGGCCAGTCTTTAACAATCAGTGACCAAATGGCTGATCCTGCACTGATTGCTAAACAACCATAAACTAAAGTTAATAGACTTGGCTCTAGCAACTCGGAGAACAATTCATTCATTTAAAAGTAAACTGATAACTACTTTTTGTGCGATGACCGTCTACTGAGACCACCGACCATTTCACGGTATAACGGCCTTTGGCTAAATTATCAGGCAAAGGCACAACTAGCGTTTTATCATTAATTTGAGGTTTATCTAAAATCAGTTTTTTGCCGTCTTCACTAAAGACATTGAGTGTACAAAAAGCTGGCTCTAGGCGTTCACTAAATTGCAAACGAATTTCTTTAACTTCTGATACTACTGAATTAGCCGTAGGGCTTTGGACTTGAGGTTTGGCATGAGCCAATGCAAGTTGTGGCTGTTGTAATGCTAATAAACAAACTACCAGTGCTAATAAACGCATTATTTCCAGTCTCCTCGTAATTCGGCAACTTTGCTTTGTAATAACTCAGGGCTAACATGACTAGGCATCACAGGCATACCCACATTCACTTCAACAGGTGAGCGAAAGCGACGGGGTAGTTTACTAAATGCTGCACCATCTTTGCGACTACTAATGCTGCCCCACATACCACGTAAAGCAATCGGTACGACAGGCACAGGCGTTTGTTCAATAATTCTCATGATACCATTTTTAAATGGGTACATCTCGCCCGTATCGGTAATCCGTCCTTCAGGGAAAATACAAACCACTTCACCTTCTGCTAAGGCTTGGGCAATATCTGCATATGCTTTTTCTAATAAGGCAGGGTCTTCTTTAGCAGGGGCAATAGGAATCGCTTTAGCCGTTCTAAAAATGAAGCTAAGAATCGGCGTTTTAAAAATGGTGTGATACATAACAAAACGTGGTGGACGGCGAATCGCAGCCGATAAAATTAAGGCATCATAAAAGCTGACATGATTACAAACTAAAACACAAGCACCTTCTTCGGGAATATGCTGCAAATTGTTTTTTTTGATTTTGTAAAAGAAACTCAAGAAAATCCACACCAAAAAGCGCATAAAAAATTCAGGAATCACCGTATAAATATAAAGTGAAACAACTGCACTTAAAATGGCAGTAACTAAAAATAACTCAGAAATGCTACGATGAAACACGGATAAAACGACAATCGCTAAGGCCGCAGATAACACCATTAAAAAAGCATTAACAATATTGTTGCCTGCAATAATCCGCGCCCGATGACTCGGCTCTGAACGTGCTTGAATTAGGGCATACAACGGAACAATATAAAAACCACCAAAAATACCAATGCCTAATAAATCAAAAATCACTCGTTGATGAGTGCTATCGGCAATAAAATGGCTAAATGTTTGAGTGGTTTCAGGTTGTAAGCCGTGCGTGGCAAAATATAAATCCACGCCAAAACAGGTTAAACCAATAGAGCCAAATGGCACTAAACCCAGCTCCACTTTTTTATCCGATAAACGCTCACACAATAATGAACCAATGGCAATGCCTACCGAAAACACCGTTAACAAAAAGGTGACAACGTGTTCATCCCCACCTAAAACTGTTTTGGTGTAATTGGGAATTTGCGTTAAAAACGTTGCGCCATAAAACCAAAACCACGAAATCGCCAAAATAGACAATAAAATCGTGCGATTTTGTTTAATAAATTGAAAGTTACGCCATGTTTCGCTAATGGGATTCCAGTTTATTTTTAAATCAGGGTTACTCGATTCTGCTTTAGGAATACGCCAAGAGGTGATAAAACCTAAAACAGCAATGGCCAACACGGTGAATGACACTAATTCTTTACCATCAGGCTTAATGGCAATTAAAAAGCCACCTAACATTGAGCCAAACAAAATCGCTAAAGAAGTCCCCATTTCGACTAAGGCATTGCCACCGACTAACTCATTTTTGGTTAAAGCTTGCGGCAAAATGGCGTATTTAATTGGGCCAAAAGCGGTGGAGTGTGTACCCATTAAAAATAGGGCGGTGAGTAATAACCATAATTGCTGAAAATGAAAGCCAATCGCCGCTAACAGCATAATGACAATTTCAGCTCCTTTTATAATTTTGATTAATTTGGTTTTTTCGTATTTATCAGCCAGTTGGCCAGCCGTTGCTGAGAATAAAAAAAATGGCAGAATAAATAATCCTGCACATAAATTGGCTAAAGTGCTCGCAGGAAGATCGGTCATACTGGCAGCATTAAAGGCCAATAAGATAATTAGACTTTGTTTAAAAACATTATCGTTAAATGCACCTAAAAATTGAGTGCTAAAAAAAGGTAAAAAGCGGCGAGTTTTTAAAAGATCAAATTGATTATGTGACATAGTGTCTATCCGTAGTTATTTTAGTTTTAGACTAACATTTTGACGACGTTTTGTAACTATAGCGATGATAGGCAAGCTATAGTTGTGTAATTCTCGGTATGATTAGGTGAGTTTTTTAGGATTGTGTGTAGATGAAGAGACATTGGTCACCTGTTTTTGTTTTATCCTTATTTGTCACGGTGGCAAATGCTGCCGATAATCGTTTTTCTGAATTAGAAAATTATGTCTCACAATTCACCAAACCTGATGAAAAAATTAAGTTAAGCATAGAAGGGGTGTCTGGTGAAATTAAGACCAATGTTGAAGCTTATATTGGTGAATTAACACAGGAAGATTTGCAACAATGGCGTGAAACTCAAGCACGCATTCGCAAATCAAGTCGAGAAGCCTTAGAGTCAGTCGGCTATTATCAACCAGAGATTAAAGTTAGCCAAAAAGATAAAGGTGTTTTACTAATCATCAAAGCCAATCAACCTGTAATAATTGCTAAGATTAATTTGCAGTATCAAGGTGAGGCGAGTAACGATATTGCTTTTACGGCCTTACGCGAAACGATTCCTCTCAAAGAAGGTCAAATTCTGCATCACGGCAAATACGAAAATACTAAAGCATTATTACAAAATATGGCTTTAGATAGAGGATATTTTGATGCCAAATGGCTGAGTCATGAAGTGATTGTTGAGCAGCCAAGCCAACAGGCCACTATTAATCTTACTTATGATAGTGGTAATCGTTATAAGTTTGGCCAAACTTTTTTTAGCGGTGTTAATCAAGGGGAGTTGCCTGTCGATTTGGCTTTGTTGGCAAAGTTTGTCCCTTTTA
>NZ_CALETI010000371.1 GCF_937920075.1 uncultured Agitococcus sp. | reverse complement strand
ACTTGCATTGTTTTACCTCCAAACCTAACTCCTGCATCAACAGCGACAAGTACCCGCGCTTGTCAGTGTCTTTTTAATTTGGTGTAAAAACATCTAATTAAAACATCTTTGTGGGTACTTGCGCGTTATGCGCCTAGTTATACACCAACACTTAATAAATGTTCGGTGCTTAAATCTTTGCAGTAATTTAACGCGGCGGCGACTCGGAGTGCCAAGTGACCATCTTCATTTGATTGGCAAAAACCAGCGCACCAAATTACACAAGTGCCGGCACTATTAGTAACGTGCCAATACTTTCCGTCGTTTGTGTTTCCATCGCCATTTGCGCTTAATAGTATAAAATAATCATCTTTGTAATCGTTGGCACTTTTTATTAGTGCAGGGTTCTCAATATGTTTCATCGCCATCTCCGTGTATAACTCACGCTTTAACAGTGACACCACCCCAGCCACTATCTAAGCATTAAAAAATAAAATGATTCATACGCAAGGCTTATAATCGTGTGAGGTGGCGCACGTTAAGCTAGTAGTTAGATTTTATTGAATAGTACCTTTCTGCAACAAAGGCTCGTTTGGGTACTTCATTCTCAGTATTTCCATTTTTAGCTCGTCACACTCAGCCTGTGAGTTTTTTAAATGTTCAGCGTATTTGTCAAGCACCTGAATCAATTCTTCTTTTTTCATTTCGTATGTTTCGCCACGCTCTAGCATTATGCCTTGTCCCATATAATAACCAGTCGCCATTTTCAGTCTCCAAATCTAACTCAGCAATCAAGCGGAACGCACCCCAGCCGATTACTACGTTATGTATTAAATTATTGGCAACAGTGCCATTTTTACAGTCAAAGAGGGTGCGTCCTCTTATTGCTATAGTTAGGTTTCAATCTTTTGCCATTTTGTTGATAAACTCTTGGCTACTTTTACAACTGCATTCCATTCTTGCTTATGAAGCCTAGAAAATACTTTACCTCGCGGAACTATCTTTTTGTAGGCTTTGTCTTTTTTGTTTGCCCATGCTGTTGCATTTCCATAAGCAAGTGATTTTTTGGTGTATGCAGTAATTTCATTGCATATCACATCATAGTAACTGTTTCTCTTTTTCATACGCACCTCAAAAAATATACAAATCAAAATAAAGGTTTAACGCCATATTGCGATAACTTGCACGAGTAACGGGGTTTTTATTGTGCTGCCACTCGTAAAAATACCGCGCTAATTTATCTTGTTCATTCACAAACATTCCTCGCTATGTCACAACCTAACTCCTGCATCAACAGCGACAAGTACCCAGCCGATAATGGCTTATCTTTTGACGTTTGTGATTACTGTTTTCTGCGTACATCAGCGCGGGTATTTGCGCCTTACGCGGATCGTTAGGTTTCTAGTT
>NZ_CALETI010000370.1 GCF_937920075.1 uncultured Agitococcus sp. | reverse complement strand
TGTTAATGTATATGTTGTCATATCAAACCCCTTAAATATATTTAGGCTTAGAGCGGAATGTTTTACGCATGGCATAGCCTTTTTCAGCTCTCATTTTTGAATCAGTAATAGCTGCATCAAATTGGCTTTGATAAAACGCTGACATATTAGGGTTGGACCATGTTTTCTCTGCCATGAGCATTAGATACGCTAATGCGCCATGCTTAATCGCATCCTTGTATTCTTCAAAGATGATTTCGTCCACGCCTTGCGCTGCTTGCGTAGGCTTTAGTGCAACAAGGATTCGGACGGGATAAACGCCCATAGGTTTTGGAACTAAAATGGCGGTATTGGTATTTTTAAGAAAGAAGTAGGATGGTTCACCTGATTGATCTCGCCATTCTTGGTAGATTTCTTCTAGGTCATCTTGTGTTTTTGGCTGTAACTCACGCTTATTGACTTTCAACATGAGTAATTGCGCGATTGTGGTGTCGACTGGTGTTGGTATGTCGTATTCGTTATCGTTAGCTACCGTGTAAAACCCGTCTAAATCTTGGCGCAAGAATAACGAACGCTGGCAAAACTCAATAACTTTTTGACGAATGGCTTCAACGATTAACGCCTTTGGGCAGTCAGGCACATTAACCTGAACATACGGCAACCATTGCGAGTAAGGAACAATAGCCATGACTTAGCCTTTTGATTTTGGATTAACCGCACCATCGGACGCTGCTTTAATTTGCAGCAGTTGAAAAAACGTACTTAAATGAGAGCGAGCATCTGCATAATTTTGATTTTGCTTATCATCACCGCCCCACAACAAGTAAAGCATCCACTCTTGAATAGCAGGAGCAAAGTAATCATCAACAGGAAACGCATCTGTCCCTGCGGTAATGGTCGGTAATACACGAACATAGCTAATATCAACCCCAATAACAGGCGATACAGGCGCAGGAGGATAAACATAAAAATCTTTAGGGGTAATTGAATCGTAAAAATACTCATCAATCGTTGTTTGCCCTGTTGTTTCATGCCAATCAGGAATAAGCGCGTCTTGAACAAGCATATCAGCCTTGCGAATCGCTCGACCTGCATCACTTAAACCGCTTTGTCCACGATTACGAATAACCTTTAACAACCTTACTCCGTCACTTGGCAATGTTTGTCGTGTTCCAGCGACTAGCAGCATCATAGTTGTGTATGACGCTGCATCGGGTCGATAGCTAACCAATGCCTGTAACGCACTATTTATTGCTAATATTTTTTGCGTCAAAGAGAACTTAGTGTTATTGGGGTCATCAAGAGCAAAATTAACATTCTGCAAAATAACGGAACACAGCATAAATCACCTTACGTCATTCTTGATTTTTGATCGCTTGGCGAATTTTTATCTGTCTCGCCTTTTACACCGAGTAGATTAAAAAATATCTCTTGTTTTTTTAGTGCTGCTTGATAATTCGGGCTTTGCTCGTTGTCGCTACTCCACAATGAGTAGAGCATCCATTCTTTAACGGCAACAGAATATAAATCATTAATTGGGAATGTATCGGCAGACACCACATCAGGAATAGAACGCTGATAGATAACCTCAACGAACTTATTTGTTGCTGAACCTATGTGCGGATACACCCAAAACACACTTTGATTGCTTTGCTCATATCCATACTCTAAGACTTCATCACCAACTACATTATGCCAATCAACAACCCTGTCACTAATTCGGTTTAAGTCCATGAGCCGAACCGATTTGCCAGCAGTAGCCCCACCAGAGCCGCTTTTATTTCTAATAACACGAATAAGTCTAACGCAGTCGATCGGCAGAGATTGTTTTGTGCCTGAAACCAATGCGACATTAGTGGTAATTGCAGCAGAATCAGGTCTATGTAGTGAAACCGCTCTAATAGCTTCATTAAGAGCTTGTTCTTTTTGCGATAACGAATACACCACATCGTTTGGGTCGTTCGTTATCGTTCTAACAGTATTTAAGATCGCACTACATAGCATGATTATTCACTCGCTTTAGCGTTAGTTTTGGCAATATCAAGCGCATCTTTGGCATCATTCACCAAACACCGCAAACACTCACGAATCATTGCCGTTGCCGACATGGTTGTTTTTAAGTCTTTGCCTGTATTTTGTTTGTAGATAACCGAGATTGCTTTCTTGTCCTTTGGGTTCACGTTCAATACTTGACGTGCAAACCCTTCAACATAACGATTAGAGACGGTATCAGGATTGACGGTAGCCAACATCGAATCAGAAAAATCATCAACATCACCCGTAGGCTCTGCTTGTTCAAAATCTTCATCATCAAACTGTGCACCCTGACCTTCAACATATTCAATGTATGCCTTTGGACGGATAGACAGTAAACGGTTAATGTGGTCTTTATTATCAATGTCGCATAGATGAGGGGACGTGTTGTCCTTCTCATCTACTGGGCGAAATTTATAAACCACCTGTCTTAGCACGTTTTGGCCAAATGAAATATCACTACCACCAACACGCTTTAACAAGCACTCAATCAACATGATTTACACCTCGATGTTTTGTTTTGGACGATACTTCATTGTGATAGTGATTTTAGCACCCAATGCAGCATCAACCGTGTTGGCTGTGGTGATTTTGATACCAATAGGCGTAAACCCACTAGACGCAGGAGCAACACGCAAACCTGCCGTAGTGTCTTCATTCTTAATAGCAGCAGTAGCCAACGAACCAATCGCAATAACCGCTTGCGACATATCTGTTGCACCAGCATTTAAGAACCCAACACTACCCGCACAGGTCGCACCCAATGCATCTGTTTCTAAACGCAAGTCGGTTAAAACATGGTTGGCAGGTAATTTAGCTAACTTGATAATGTCGCCAATAGCCAATGTGGTCGCAGCCGCAAAGGTATAAGACGCTTGGAAACACAGTTGCTCGCCAGCTTCCGTAGAAGTAGGCGCGGTATCAACGTATTGAGCTGACGTATAAGTCGTCATGATTAACTCTCCAAAAAACTAAGAATAAGGTGAAACCGCACGATTAGTACGGTTGTGCAGCAGCAGAATCAATAACGATAGAATTAACATCGTTACTGTTGAACTGTGGGCGTTTTAAGCCAACGATACACTTAGTCGCAATGCCTAAGCGATTCTTATAATCGCGCCATTCTTCCGCCCAATCAAAACGTAAGCCATTAGCAGGGCTGCCAAATGCGGCAACCATTGCTTGACGACCCATGAAGATTGCACGCGCAGCAGCCACGTTAGAACCTGCACCGTAGTCACTGAAACGAGTCACTTTATTGTGCTTATGCAAGACAACACCACGATATTCACCGAGCGCACCTGTGAAAATTGGGTTTTTAGTGCCGTTGTTTGTTGCAACTGCTTTTTGAATATCAAGCCATTGGCCTGTTGACGTAGTAACACGCAAGTCATGCTCTTGGAAGTTGTGCATCAAGCAAACAAACTTGTCCACACCATCCATACGCAAGGGAGTAATGCGAATCACACCATCAGAACCACCGCCTTCTGTCTCGGCTTTAGTCACTGCCTTGTCGATAGATGTAAGGCTGAACTTATCACCACTCACCAGAGATGCTTTGGATGTTGCTGCACCTGAGTAGATGATATTGCCAGAGCTACGAGCAACCAATGACTGACCTTCAATTGCTGCTGTCGAAGACGTTGGCAAGATATAATCAGCATTAGAGCCACGCGCACCACTGATATTCATGAACACGGCTTCATCAAAGAAACGTGACCACCAGTCAGTCAGTTTATTGCGGCAAATCATGCGGTGATTGTTGGTTGTACGTTTGCGAGTCATTTCACCACCGCTATCAGTTGCTTTACGCACTTGATTGATAGTGATTTTATCGCTGTAGGGAGTTAAAGATTCTTCGTTGCCTTCAAGATTGTCGTCACCGTACGTTGGTGAGCCAGTCAATTGAGCGTAGATGTCAAAATTAACTTCATCGCCTGAGTCTTTTTCGAGGTCAGTGATTAAATGAATTGGGGCATTAGGTGCGCTTTCTGCACTGCCTTCTTTCATAAAATGTGAACCCCAATAGGATTCAGGGATAGAGCTATTGAATAACGCGCCTGCCCACTTCTTTTTAGTTTGCTGTGCGCTTGTCGTGATGATGGTCTGTGCCATGATTGTCAACCCTTTGGGTTTCAGTCAGGCACTCTTGCGCCGAGGGATTAGTAAATACTGTCACCTTATGTGATGACATAACCCCCAACCGCACACGGCGGCCAGATTTTTCAGATATTTCGATGATACTATCACCTATTTGTATTCTATCGCCTATTCTTGCACTTAAATATAGTGTCGAACAAGTTTTAGCCATTATTTTGTTCCTAACAAATAGCGTTCATGTTGTTCAGGCGTTAATTTTGCTACTGCGTCCTCGTACTTACGCCCTGATAGCTTGTCGATATAACCAAACTCATCACCATCTGCATTAGGAATAGCAGAAGGAATATTGCCAAGCGTAGGCGGTAACTCAACCTGTGGTGCTTTTGTCTTGGTGTTAAGCTTAGGTGCATCGGGTAGCTTTTGTCCAGTCACTTTTGCAATGCTTGTTAGTAAATTATGCTTTGCTGTGCTGAGTACATCAGCAATCGGCACATTACCTGCCGCTAAAATCTTTTTAACGTGAGCATCGAGTGAGTTAAACAGTGCATCATCTTCTGCAAATACTTTGTTTTCTGCTTTAGCAAAAAAATCTACCTGTTCTTTTTCCCATTGCCTCATTAGTTTTTCTTGCGCAGCCTCTTGAGCCAAGTTTTGCGCTTCAATTTGTTCTTCGGCAAGCTCCATCTTGGCCTCAACACGGGCAATAGCACGTTCTATCTTGCGTACTTCGATGTTGTATTCAGCATCTTCTAGCTCACCATCATCAAACCTTTCGGCCAATTCTTTTAATTGGGCTTCTAATTCAGCTTGCTTGGTTGTTGCTGCGAGTAATACATCGGCATAATCAACGCCTGTATTCTCTAAAACTGGCTCAGGTGTAGGCTCAGGCGTAGGCTCAGGTGCTTGTGGTGCTTCGTCTTCATCATCAATAGTGACTTCAATTTCTTCGTCTTCGTCATCCATCGCAAAATCATCGTGACCTTCGCTGTCTGACGTAATGATTTCATCGCCAAAATCATCAGGCAAGTCCAAACCTTCTTGCTCGGCTGCCGTTAAAATGATTGAACTTTCGTTATCGTTACTCATTGCTGCATATCTCCGCTAAAAGCAGGGTCAACCTGTTGTTGTACAGGCATTTGTTGGGGTGGCTGTGGTTGATTAGACTGTAAATTAAGAATGTCATCAGCCTGTCGGATAATCTCATCGGCTGCTTTGGCCATGTGCGGCTTAGTCAGCATGGCTTTTGTTGCGTTCATCACATCTTGCAATGCGTTCATCTTGTCGCTTAGTGCTGTTATCTGTTCCGAGTTAGCAGATGCCTGTGCTTGCTGTGCTTCGGCTTCTAGCTTGGCTATTTCAGCATTGGCTTTACGCTCTAGCATGGCGTTTTGCTTGGCTTGTTGGTCTGCTTGTGACTGTTCACGCGCTGCTTTTTCTTCAGGTGTCTCGTCAGGGTCGGGTAAACCCATTGACTCGCGCAACTTGGCCATAATGCCGTCTTTGTTTGGTATATCAGTCAAACCGATAGCTGTTTCAATGACTGCAAACGCTGATTGTGGATTACCTGTTGACTGTGCAATGGTCGATGCCAATGGCAATAATTGTTCGGCCAGTGCTTGGCGCATGGTTGCGTGATAGTTTTGCTTGGTGACAATAAAATCAGCTTGAGACTTGGTAATGTCTGTCTCGTCTGTACCATCATTGACTGCAACAAACTCTTTGCCTTTGGTGTCGGATGTAATACGGAACTGCATCTCTTGGCTAATGAATTGTTCAATCAGCGATAAAACTAACTGGCCCTGCTTCTCAAATGCCCACGCCGCGTTTTCATAAAGCATTAACGTAGTGACTGTGCCTTGTTCTTGTCGTGCCTGAATCGCTATACCTGATGTAGCATTTGTCTGTTGGCCAAGGTTCTCACCTGTCACACCTGACGCTTTGAGCATATAAGACTCATCTTCACGGCCAAACTGCACATGAGCATCGGCCAAAGATGGACTTTCGATAATTTCTAGCTTCTTGTTTGGATTGACTTGAATAATGCTATCAGGACGTGAAACTTCTTCCTCTAACAGCTTAATATCATCAACCGCACCTTTGTCCATGACCACGCGCTTAGTAGATAACAGGTAAATAGCTTTGTTGCGCCTGATATTGAATGACATTTGAGGGTCGCGTAACGCACGAATAACACCGTAGGGCATACCTGTCTTGTCATCGAGATAAGCCACAGTACGCACAAACGGGAATCTGTTGTGGCGGTAAGGGCTGACACCTGAGAATAACAGCGTGTTATCAGTAAAAACGCACACACAAACCTGTTGACGATGTGTTTTAACTAGCTCCAACTCACCCATTTGCACCGCTTGAACGTGTTCGGGGTTTTTCGGGTCATACACATAACCTGATAACCTGCCCTGTCCGCGTAATATCTGTACACGCATAGGTCGCTTGTACCAACATTCCATGACGCGGATAGCTTCGCGTGTCCCATCATAAGGCATAGCCTTTGACATAAACATCGAACCGCCTGCGCCTAGTCCTGATTGTTGGTACTGTTCGTACATAAAATCGTTTTCAACTTGTTCGCGGTCTTGCGATTCGTTGCGTAATTCGTTTTCGTACTGTGGGAATCGTGCAACAACCTGCTCAACATCTAAAATCTTGGTGCGAAATAGTCGTGTAGCATCACTGGCATCAACTCTACGACAACTACTATCGACAATCATGTTGCGCCAGTGTTCGTGACGTACCACAATTTGCTGTTCGCCTTCATCATTGACTTCTAACGCTGTCTCAATCCAGCCTTCACCCGTTTTGACTGCATCTTGAAACGCTAAATACTGTTGACGTGCAGAACTGTTAATATCGGCAATGTATTTGCAGAGCTTTGTCTTGCGAATTGCTGGCTCTACATCATCTTCGGTACGCGGTAACACGTTCCAGTCGTATGTTTGGCGCAGGTAACTACCTAAAATCCAGTTAATCGTTTGCTTGATGATGTTGTATTGAAGTGGAGGCATACGGCCATCTGCTTCATATTCTTCTTTTTCATCTTCGGTGAATTGCTTGTCATCGTAGAAGTCAGCATCAAGTGAGCGTTGTAGTCTGCTTTCAGCTTGTAGGCTAATATCGCGGTAATACGCGCCCTTAACCCATGTGTGTAACTGCATACCATTAGCAAAATCAAACTTCTTGCCGACAGCAGGCGCGTTAGCTTCATCGCCCTTGCTGTCACTGTCTAAATTAACGGGCGTATTGCGTAAATTGTCGATTGTCTTGCCGTTATTCATCGCGCATCTACCATAGTTTGGCCATTAACTTTTAACAACAACCCTGTACGCTCCACTTCTTTTTGCATTAGTGCATGGTCGTACTTGTTATCATCATCGGGTCGCCAAGCAATAATTGTGTCAATGTCATGCAAAATCATGTCGCCAATAACGTGTTCATCATTTTTTGTGGGCGAAACAAACAGCGTAGCGGCTGCATCTTGCATAGTTGCTTTGAAAAATTCAGGCTCACGCACTGTCCATGCATCACATAACGGGAACACATACATATTTTTTACACCCATAAACGCTCTGCACATCAACAAACACGGCTCATCATAGTGTCGTCCGTCTCTGTCAAACTCTATGTTTTGCACAAACGTCTGTATGCCGTTGCGATTACTTAACGCAACAGTGTTTTCTGTATCCATTATTAAACTC
>NZ_CALETI010000369.1 GCF_937920075.1 uncultured Agitococcus sp. | reverse complement strand
CCAAAGTTTAGGTTATGCCTTGTTAGCAGGTTTACCCCCTGTCTATGGTTTGTATGCCGCTATTATTCCTGTTTTGTTATATGCCTATATTGGTGCAAGTCAGACTCAAGCGGTAGGGCCTGTGGCAATCACTTCTATTATGACCGCACAAGCTTTATTGCCTTTTGCCCAAAGTCAAACCTTAACTTATATTGCATTAGCGGCTTGTTTGGCCTTATTGGTGGGTTTAGTGTTGTTAGGCGCAGCATGGCTAAAACTCGGTTGGATTATGCAATTTATGAGTCGTGGGGTGATGGCTGGTTTTATTACAGGCGCGGCTTTATTAATTATGACAGGGCAGTGCAAATATATTTTAGGGCTAAACGTACAAGGAGATACTGTTTGGCAGCTCTTAGCTGGTTTTTATCAGCAACAAGCATTGATTAATCAACAGGCCGTCATCTTAGGTTTGGTGGCGGTATTTTTATTGATAGCTAACCGTCATTATAGCCAAATACTGTTGGTAAAATTAGGTTCTTCGCTTTATCTTGCTAATATCATTAGCAAATTGATACCCATTATGGTGATTGCAGGTGCGAGTCTGTTAGTCTGGCAACAGTCATTAAGCTTGGCAATAGTTGGTGATATTCCTATTGGTTTGCCGCAATTTGTCTGGCCAGCTCTACCAATCGTCGAACAGTGGCGCGCGCTTATCAGCTCAGCCTTGTTAATCGCTTTAGTTGCGTTTATTAGCAGTGCCTCAGTAGCAAAGTCGGTTGCCTTGCAACGTCAAGAACAGTTTGATGCTAATAAAGAATTATTAGGTTTGGGATGTGCCAATATCGGTGCTGCTTTTTTTCAAGGCTTGCCAATTACAGGTGGTTTTTCGCGTACTGCGGTCAACTTGGAGGCAGGGGCAAAAACACCTTTAGCTGGTGTGGTTTCGGCTTTGGTGATTGCCGTTGTTCTCGTGTTATTAAGCACATGGTTTTATTATTTACCTTTAGCGGTATTAGGTGCAGGGGTAATTGTTGCTGTTAGTCAGTTATTAGATATACAAACCGTAAAAATGGCTTGGCAACACGATAAAAGTGAAGCCTATGCCTACTTAGCAACTTTAATGGGCGTATTGTTAGCAGGTTTACAGGTAGGATTATTATTAGGTTTGTTTGTGTCTTTAGCGGCATTGATTTGGCGTAGTCATCAACCTCATGTTGCGGTTGTTGGTCAAGTTGGTACGACAGAGCATTTTAGAAATGTACAACGTCATCAAGTGACAACATGGCCAAATTTGTTGTTAATCAGAATTGATGAAAATTTATTTTTTGGCAATAGTGAAAGTATTGCCAATCGAATTTGGCTAGAAATAAATCAACAACCTAAGCTCACAGATGTGGTATTAATTTTTAGTGCAGTCAATCATATTGATTTATCATCACAGTTAATGCTAGACAATCTACAACAGCAATTAGCTCAGCGACAGATTAATATTCATTTTGCAGAAATTAAAGGCTTTGTTATGGATACTTTAGTCAATACGCCCTTGTTAAAAAATTGGCAAGGTAAAATTTTTGACACAACAGAGCAGGCAGCAAATAGCCTTAAACCGCAAGTGCCTGAACCTGAATATAATTTGTAAATATAGGAGAGATAAAATGACCCAACAAATCGGTTTTGCTGGACAATTATATCCAGAACAAATGCAAGAAGTTGCAAGCCGTGGCTTTAAGTCGGTGATTAATAACCGCCCAGATTATGAAGAAGGCGCACAACAGCCAACCGCCGCACAAGTACAAGCTGCTGCCGAAGCTCAAGGTTTAAGTTATGTACATCAGCCTGTGATTAGTGGCCAAATTACCCAAGAAAATGTTGAGCAGTTTGCCAAATATATCAATGAATTACCTAAACCTGTTTTAGCGTTTTGCCGCACAGGTAATCGCTGCAACAATTTATATCAATTAGCCAAACAAATGGACTTATTGGATGATTAGTTTAAAAATTGGGACTTAGGTTAATTCCTAAGTCCTTCAATCCTTTAAACAGCCTGAGTTAATGCCTGTTCAATATCGGCAATAATATCATCAATATGCTCAATTCCAATTGATAAGCGCACCATATCCTCAGACACGCCTGCGCGTTTTAACTCATCAGCGTTTAACTGACGATGGGTAGTACTAGCAGGATGGCAAGCCAAAGATTTAGCATCGCCTATGTTAACTAAACGTAAAATCATTTTTAGGCCATCAATGAACTTTGCCCCTGCTTCTTTGCCACCCTTAATGCCAAAGCTTAAAATGCCAGACGCATAACCATTGCTAATTTTTTGGCAGGTTGTGTTATATGGGCTGTTATCTAAAGCAGCATAGTTAACCCAAGAAACTTGTGGGTGATTTGCTAAATAACGTGCAACCGCTAAAGCATTACTACAATGACGCTCCATGCGTAAAGCAAGTGTTTCTAAGCCTTGTAATAATAAAAATGCACTATGTGGTGCAAGTGCCGCACCTGTATTGCGTAATGGCACAACACGACAACGACCAATATACGCCGCAGCACCTAAAGCAGCGGTATAAACCACACCATGATAAGACGGATCAGGCTCGTTTAACATGGGAAAGCGGTCTTTGTTGGCCACCCAATCAAACTTACCGCTATCAATAATCATGCCTCCAATGGTTGTACCATGACCACCAATATATTTGGTTAAGGAGTGAACGACAATATCGGCACCATGTTCAAATGGGCGGCATAAGACTGGCGTAGCAACGGTATTATCCACAATTAATGGCACACCATGTTTGTGCGCAATTTCGGCCAAGCGTTGTAAGTCAACAACATTGCCCGCAGGATTACCAATAGACTCACAAAAAATGGCTTTAGTTTTACTATCTATCAAACGGTCAAAAGCCTCGTAGTCATCGTGAGAGGCAAAACGAACTTCAATGCCTTGGCGTGGCAAAGTATGGGCAAATAAATTGTATGTACCACCGTATAATTGAGACGTACTGACGATATTGTCACCAACTTCGGTAATTGCTTGAATAGCATAGGTAATCGCCGCCATGCCTGATGCTAACGCCAAACCACCAATACCCCCTTCAATTTGAGCTAAACGTTGTTCTAAAACAGCGGTAGTTGGATTCATAATCCGTGTGTAAATATTACCTGCAACTTTTAAGTCAAATAAATCAGCTCCATGTGCGGTATTATCAAAGGTGTAAGAGGTTGTTTGATAAATGGGTACAGCGGCTGCTTTAGTGGTGGCTTCTGATTCATAGCCATAATGTAAAGCTAGGGACTCAAGTTTCATATTATTTCCTAAATGGGTTATTAAATTATTGGTTAGAAAAATATAGCCTAAACAATAAATAAAAAAATCTAATTATTTGGCATATCTATATAGCTTTAACACATAACATTAAGGTGCATCATCACCAACACTAATCGTTGGTTGCTTTTGTTCTAATAATTCAGGTGGTAAAGTAGTTGGTTCATTCACTTCAAACTCAGGCTTAATATTTTTACCTAAAACGGTTTGACCTTCAAAACTTAATGATTTAACACTGTATTCTAATACTTCGCCTTTGCTTGTCGGGCCTCTAAATTTAACAGGAAAGTTTCGATAATCAATGGCTAACCAAACATCATAGCCTTGTAAGGCAGTACCTGTGCTAATGTTAACGCGTTGACCTTGTAAGTGTAGAGTTCTTAAGACGCCAGCAGGCAGTTTAATATCTTCTTGGGCAATAATTTTTAAATCAATATTATAAATAGCACTGCCTGTGGTTACTTGCATTTGGTTATTTTTGCCAGCTTCAAAATTGACGGCAACTTGAAATGGCAAGCTGGCTGCATCTTGAATTTCGCCTTGTAACGCAGAATATTTCACATCGTTATTTTTGCCGTATCGAATACTGCTTGTACTTCGGTCTATATCAGCAAAATTACGCAATTTGTTATTAACATACATTTTGTAGTGTTCGGGATGAATACCACTTTGTGACACGCTGCCTTCACTCACCATTTTGACACTAAAGCCAAATTTAGACGCTTCATTTTCAATATAGTAACTTTCACCTTCCATACGCCAAACTTGTTTAATGTTGCCACTAAAGCCCATAAATGAGGCTTTGTAGGTTGCCATAATTTCAATGGGGAAAGAGGGGGGCGGTTCATTAACAGGTGGTGTAGGTGGTGTTTTGGCTAATTCTTCGGGTGGCGGAGGTACAGTATCGCCTAAAGGCACAGCATTGTCAGGCGTGCCTTGGGTTTGATTGTCAGTTTGTGGATTTTCTGGAACAGTATTATTACTGTTATGACTGTTGGGCAAAGGGTCGCCACTTAAAATCGGTGGTTCTTCGACTTTAGGTTTAGTGGGGTTTTTAGCCAGTTGTTTTTTCGGTGCTTTGGGCTGTTCTTTGGGAGCAACTTTATTGGCCGCAGGTGGTGCTTCTTCGACAATAGTGACAATAGTTGCGCCTAATTGTGCTTTAGGACGCGCAGGCGGCTTAATATTGAGTTTAACGCGTGGTACAGACTCCGCTTTTTTCTTAGACAACACTTCATCCGTGTTATCAGCAAGTAAGTCAGGTAGCTCAAATTCACCATCCCATAACAAGGACAAATGAACTAACAACGATAACCCCAAAGCAGTCGCTAAGGGGCGGCGTTTAAATCGTTGTGTTAGTTTGGCTAAAATCACGCGTTAACAACCTATTCGCTCAAACGTGCAAACACACGTTCTGCGGCATCTAAGGTAGCTTGAATGTCGGCTTCACTATGCGCACTAGAAATAAAGCCAGCTTCAAAAGCAGAAGGGGCTAAATACACGCCTTCTTCTAACATTAAATGGAAGAAACGGCGGAAACGCTCAACATCACAAGCCATTACATCGTCATAAGAACTAATGTCTTTTTTGCTGGTAAAGAATAAACCAAACATACCGCCTACTTGGGTGGTGGTAAAGGGAATATTCGCAGCATCAGCACGTTGTTGTAAGCCAGCTAAGAGTTTGCTCAAATTGGCGGCAAGCTGCTCATAAAAACCAGTTTGGCTAATTAAGGCTAACATTGCTAAGCCTGCACGCATTGCTAAAGGATTGCCTGATAATGTCCCTGCTTGATACACACCGCCTAAAGGTGCGATACATTCCATGATTTCACGTTTGCCACCAAAAGCACCCACAGGTAAACCAGCACCAATCACTTTACCTAAGCAAGTTAAATCGGGTTTGATGTTGTATAAGGCTTGTGCGCCACCTAAAGCAACCCTAAAACCTGTCATCACTTCATCAAAAATTAAGACTGCATCATATTGGGTACATAAGTCACGCATAGTTTGTAAAAATTCGCGGCTTGGTGGTACACAGTTCATGTTACCAGCAACAGGCTCAACAATCACACAAGCAATTTCGTGGCCAAGCTGGGCAAACAGTTGCTGTAAAGCGTCGATATTATTGTAGGGGAGAGTCAGTGTGTGTTGGGCTAAATCGGCGGGTACACCTAAAGAGGTGGGTACACCTAAGGTTAATAAGCCTGAGCCAGCTTTCACTAATAAAGAGTCCGCATGGCCGTGATAACAACCTTCAAATTTTAATAATTTATCGCGTTTGGTGTAACCACGAGCCAAACGAATCGCGCTCATGGTGGCTTCTGTGCCAGAGCTAACCATTCTCACCATATCCATAGAGGGCATTAATTCACACACACGATCAGCCATATTAATTTCGGCTTCGGTCGGCGCACCAAAACTTAAACCATCAACCGCAGCTTCTTGTACGGCTTTAACAATATCAGGATGGGCATGACCTAAAATCATCGGCCCCCATGAGCCAACATAATCAATATAAGGTTTGTCATCAGCATCCCACAAATAAGCGCCTTGGCCTTTTTTGAAGAAAATTGGTGTACCACCTACGCCTTTAAAAGCACGTACAGGCGAGTTGACTCCACCAGGGATATGACGACAAGCAGCAGCAAATAATTCTTGATTACGACTCATGGAGAAACTCTATAACTAAAATAACCGTAAATACGCCTCAGCCTGTTGGCAAATATTGGCTGTAGGCAAAGCAAATATATCACTAATTACCGCAAGATAATCAGCCCCTGCATCAATCAGTGGTCGAGCATTGTCCAAGTTTATGCCGCCAATAGCAACTACAGGTAAGCTAAACAATTGTTTGGCTTGCGTTAATGTCTGTAGATCGGCTGCTTGTGCTAAGGGTTTGGTGCTGGATGGATAAAATGCGCCAAAGGCTAAATAGCTTGCGCCTTGAGTGGCGGCTTGTTTGGCAAACTCAAGCGAGTTATGGCAGGTTGCGCCAATAATCGCGTCTTGACCCAAACGTTGACGCGCTAAAGCAATTGAGCCATCTTGCTGCCCCAAATGCACACCAAGCCCTAATTGCGCTGCAAGCTCAAGATCATCATTAATAATCAAGGGTACGTTGTAGCATTGGCATAGGGCTTTAAGTTGTTGTGCTTCATGAAAACGTTTGCTGGTGTCGGTTGATTTGTCACGATATTGAATTAACTTTGCACCACCAATTAAGGCTTGCTCAACAGCAGGCAATAAACGTCCTGCTAATAACTGGCTATCGGTGATGAGATATAGGCCATGTGTGTGGTTCATGTTTTTAAATCTACAAAAATATAAGAGATAGCGATGGCATTCCCTCTCCTGTTAGGAGAGGGCTAGGGTGAGGTCAACCCCCTCCCAACCTCCCCCTAAATTAGGGGGAGGAGTGAATGCGTCTAGGAATAGCCTGTCCATTTTTATGAGGAAAATCAGCGTTTTGTAAACTATGTTGCAACCAAACTTCAGCACGAGTAACAGCTATTGGTAACGGTAAACCATTGGCAATACCAGCACTAATCGCTGATGCTAAACTACAACCAGAACCATGAAATTGGGCGTTTAAACGCGGCCATTGACTGGTTTGAATGAGTTTATTGTCTTGATATAAACGATTACGCAACATTTGCCCGTGTTCGTGACCGCCTTTGAGTAAAACTGCTTTTACACCTAAGTCACTTAAGGTTTTAATCACATCTGCTTCATTATCAACAACGGATAAGCCCGTTAAACGCTCGGCTTCTACGGTATTGGGTGTTAACAAATGGGCATAAGGAAATAGTTGTTTAAGGCTATCAATAAAACCTTCTACAGTGAGTGAGCCGCCACTGTTGGCGACTAAAACAGGGTCTAAAATCAGGGGGAGATGAGGGTGTTGTTGGCAAATTTGTTTAACCACAGCAACCGCTTCGGGTGTTCCCAACATACCGCATTTAATAGCTTTAACAGGTAAGTCGGCCAAGACTTTGGTGGCTTGTTGTGCTAATAAATCAGCATCAACTGTTTGAAAGCCATATACTTGTTGGCTGTCTTGAATGGTTAATGCCGTGCAAGCAACGGCTGCATGAGCTTGTAATGCAGCAATGGCTTCAATATCGGCTTGTAAACCAGCTCCACCCGAAGGGTCTAAACCACTAAAACATAACACAACAGGACGCATGGGATTTTCCTATTTTAAGATTGGTTTAAGAACTATAAATAATAGGGAGTATTAGCGACTTTTAAAATAGATCACTAGACTCTGTATCTTTCCACTGTAAAAATGTTGACCAATCAGCCACAAAAAGTTGCCACAAACACAAAAAGCTGGCATAAACTTAGCCCACTTTAAAATAGCGGCTTTTTAGCCATATATTGGGACTTTAGACACCGTTGTGTCAGTCTACTCTGAATTAAATGCTGTAAATAAGAGTTTATCAAAATCGCCGTAAAACCTCGCGCCTTTAGGCCGAGGATATAAGGCGGTGACACGACAGCTTATCAACCCCTTGCGA
>NZ_CALETI010000368.1 GCF_937920075.1 uncultured Agitococcus sp. | reverse complement strand
AAGGCGTTGCTCTTTTGTTCGCCTTTCCAAAACTGCCACCATTTTTTACTCATAATCGCCGTACCTTTACTTCGGTTTTTTTGAATCGCTTCGCAAGCATATCATTTATTGCATCGCACATGGGATCTATCTGGTCATCATGGTCGTGTCCATCATCTGCCGTAAAAGCCTCACATTCAGCAATAAAGTCGCTTAGAAAACTCGCTGATTCAGGCAAATAAACAAAGCCACTCTCAATGTATGGTAAAGCATCTTGTACCCTTGTCAATTTATCCGTGTTTCTTTGTATCGCAACAACGGGTATTTTGTCTATTTTTTTAATATCTTGAATCAAACCCGTGCCGCTTGCCTTATCCTCAATGCAAAATTCGCGTAATGCGCCATTGTTTATGTTTATGTGTTTATTCCAAAAGTCGTTAGCATTTCGTCTTAGCTCAGGTGATTCCCATTTGCCGCGCATCATGTCTATTAGATAAGCATTGCCGTCTGCATAACCCCAACATTCAAAAACAGTGTAATCGTTTTGCTTACCTGTTTTTTGTGCGGTATCAGCATATATTTTTCGGTATTCTATTTTTGGCAACAACGAATAACGTTTAAACCATTCGCCCTTAATTATCTCACCACCAACAACGATTGGTGATTGTTGATAAAGTGATAGCCATGAAGTTGAGTCCATCACCTTTTTACGTTCAAGTAAAAAATCAATAGACTTATGCTCAGGAAATAACGCATCGCCCTCTTTTCTATTTGGCTCGTTATTTATTGCTATAGCAGGATATGACAAAACCTTAATGCTAGGATTTTGGGCAATGAGTCGGCCTATTGGGTCGTCAATGTGCCACCGCGTTAATATGCACAATAGCCCTGCATTTTCACTAAAACGCGTAAAAAAATCATCGGTAAACCAATCCCAAACCCCATCGCGAATAGTTTTAGAATTAGCCTCTTTTCGTCCCTTTATTGGGTCATCAATCACGCCTAAATCTAATCCTTCGCCTGTGATTGAGCCGCCTACAGTTGTATTTCTAAAATATCCATCATGTTCGCAATACTCTAAAATTTCACGGTTACGCAAAAACTGACCGCTAATTGTCACTGAGTTGGACGAATTAATTTTAGTATTAGGAAAAATATCTTGATATATTTGGCTATCATATAAGCGTTGCAATTTAAGGTTTGCACGAACACCTAATCGCTCGCTAAATGATGTGTATATCGTGCGGCAATCAGGGTCTTTACCTGCTAACCATGATATAAAATCAATAATCTGAA
>NZ_CALETI010000367.1 GCF_937920075.1 uncultured Agitococcus sp. | reverse complement strand
AATTTTTTGCATTTTGACAAATAAGTGATAAAGGATTAGGTTCACAGGAGTTACGCATTGCATTGCAATTAGCGCGTTTTGTGAACATAAAATCGTTGAAAACGGTTGCTATGTGAACAAATAAGCGATAACCGCGTAACTCCTAATAGCTTTTGATTATACACGGAATTTTTTATGTCTTTGCCAGTTTATAACAGCCAACAAATTAAGCTTATTGAACAACAAATCTTTGCCAGTGGTGTGCTCAGTGCCGATTTAATGGAGCAAGCAGGACAAGCCGCATTTGAAGTGTTGCAACAATGTTGGCCTCAAGCAAAAAAAATCATTGTCTTATGTGGCACAGGCAATAATGGTGGCGATGGTTATGTGCTGGCTCGTTTAGCTCAGCAAGCAGGTTATATGGTTGAGCTTTATTATAGTGGCCAGCCAAAAACAGCCGATGCACAATTGATGCAAACCAAAGCCCAACAACATCAAGTCAATATGGCCTTGTGGCAAGGTCAAATATTACAAGCCGATTTAATTGTTGATGCTTTATTTGGCATTGGCCTCAATGCTGCCGTGACGGGTACGGCTCAAGACATGATTAATGCCGCGAATGCCAGCCAAATAGAAATTTTGGCCATAGATATTCCGTCAGGTGTCAATGCGGATACAGGTTATGTTGAGGGTGAGGCAATTAATGCCCAAAAAACGGTCTGTTTTATTGGCTATAAATTGGGCTTATTAACAGGTGATGGTGCAAGTTATGCAGGAAAAATTATTTTAAAAGACTTAGCCATTCAACTTGAAAATTATACACTCCCTAAAATACAAATGTGGCAAAAAGAAGATTTAAGTTTTAAAAAGAGAGCCAAAAATAGCCATAAAGGTGATTTTGGCCATGTGTTAGTGATTGGTGGTGATGAGGGGATGGGTGGTGCGGTCATGATGACCGCCGAAGCTTGTTTGCGTGCAGGTGCAGGAAAAGTCACCGTGGCAACACATCCCAATCATGTTGCTCCCTTGTTATCACGCTGTCCCGAAGTGATGGTGCAAGGCATTCATCATCCCGAACAACTTAAACCGTTAATTGAAAATGCGACTGTGATTGTCATTGGCATGGGTTTAGGTCGTCAGGCATGGGGACAGCGTTTATGGTTGGCTGTCAGAGATAGCGAGTTACCTATGGTGGTTGATGCGGACGCATTGTATTGGTTAGCTCAACAACCACAACATAAAACTAATTGGGTGTTAACACCGCATTCGGGTGAAGCAGGACGATTATTAGCCAAACCTTATCAACAAGTGAATCAACAGCGTTTAGCGAATGTTGAAAGCTTAGTCGCTAATTATGGTGGAATAGCTTTGTTAAAAGGTGCAGGTTCTTTAGTGGCGAATCAACAGCAAATTAATTTATGTCCTTATGGTAATGCAGGCATGGCGACAGCAGGTATGGGCGATACCTTAGCAGGCATTATGGCAGGTTTAGTGGCGCAATTTGGCTTAAGTGTGGAGACAGTCACTAAAGCAGTATTAGCTCATGCCTTGGCAGGTGATGTGGCAGCACAAGTAGGGGAGCGTGGTTTATTGGCAACAGATTTATTAATACCATTAAGATCGTTGTTAAATAAATAATATTTCCCTGCAAATTGTCTAACAAAGGCAGTTGTTATCAATCACTTTCAGGTAGAATTGCTGTTTACGACTTATGTGGTTATTGCTGATTTGTTTACATGGCATACGTAAGTTTTATTTTTTTGATTATCGTTGTAGGTTGCATCAATGAGCGAATCTCGACAATTTATTGCCAAGGATGAGCAGCAACAGCTAGCATTGGGTCAAGCTTTAGCAAAAGTGATTAAAAAAGGCACAGTGATTTATTTGACGGGTGATCTTGGTGCAGGAAAAACCACTTTGACCCGTGGTTTTTTACAAGGTTTAGGACATCAAGGAACCGTAAAAAGCCCAACATATACCTTAGTCGAGCCTTATGAATTTGCGGATTTAACCTTGTATCATTTTGATTTATATCGTTTACAAGACCCCGAAGAATTAGAGTTATTGGGAATTAGAGATTATTTTAATTCACAGAGTATTGTGATTATTGAATGGCCGAGTCGAGGTGAACCTTTATTACCACAAGCCGATTTGATGATTGATATACAATTACATCCGCAACAAGGACGTATATTATCATTGACAGCCCATAACTCACCCACAATACATGCCTTAAATGCTTTAGACATTTAGCCCATTTTAGATATTTGCTTATGAAACGATTAATGAAGCCATTGGTATTGGCATTGTCTTTATCTACGTTAAGTATTAGCACGTGGGCGGCTTCGATTACCGCAGTACGCTCTTGGCGTGCGCCAGATAATACTCGTTTAGTGTTAGATTTAAGCGAAAAAACCAGTTATAGACAAATTAATGGCCAAAATAAGCAAATTATTATCGAGTTAGATAATACCGATACTAGCGTTTCTACCTTAAATTTGCCGAGTCGGGTTGGTCTGATTCAAAATGTGTTATTAGAAACAAATGGCGATAAACAGCGTTTAATTATCAATTTAAGCGATGAAGTACGTCCGCATATTTTTATGTTACCCGCTAATGAAAAGTTTTCTGCACGATTGGTTATTGATTTATTTGATAAAGTTTTACTCCAAGCCGTTTCACCAGAGCCAGAACCTGTAGATGAGTTGGTCACTGATAATAAAGGCCGTGCGGTGATTGTTGTGGTTGATGCAGGACATGGTGGTGAAGATTCTGGCGCAATTGGCGCAACAGGTAATTATGAAAAACATGTCACTTTAGCGATTGCCAAAAAGTTAGTAGCTTTATTGCGTAAAGAAAAAGGATTTAAGGCATATTTGACACGAGATGATGATTATTTTATTCCTTTGCAAGACCGTCGTAAAATTGCTCGCAATCGTTATAAAGCCGATATTTTTATTAGTATTCATGCTGATGCAGCTTTGTCTCCTCTAGCAAAAGGTGCATCAGTGTTTGCCTTGTCTCGAAAGGGAGCTAATTCAGCAACCTCACGTTTTGCTCAAGCATTAGCCGATAGAGAAAACAAATCAGACTTATTGGGGGGGGTTGATAATAGTTTTGGTAAAGATTTGCAGTTAAATAATATTCTTGCCGATATGGTTGTTGAAGGAACAGTCACCCAAAGTTTGCACATGGGTTCGTATATTTTAAAAGAAATGGATGATTTAACCAAATTACATTCCAAACGAGTCGAACAAGCAGGTTTTGCCGTTTTAAAAGAAGCAGGTATGATTTCCTTATTGGTCGAAACAGGGTTTATGACTAATGCGGAAGAAGAGGCTAAATTAATTCAATCTAGCTATCAACAGCAAATGGCAGAAGCGGTATTTGTGGGTTTACGGCGATTTGTACAAAAATATCCAATTCCACAAACTTATTTTGCGGTGGGTAAAGAACAAAAAAATCGTAAAATTAGAGATAGAGCTTTACAAGAAATTGCACCG
>NZ_CALETI010000366.1 GCF_937920075.1 uncultured Agitococcus sp. | reverse complement strand
CTTTCCCTACACGACGCTCTTCCGATCTGTGCATTTTAAATTACCTTTCAATGAATACTCTTCCACCTAATTTAGGGGGAGGTTGGGAGGGGGTTACTCTTAAAGACCTCACCCTAGCCCTCTCCTAATTTAGGAGAGGGAACTTTCTTATCAAAACAAAGAACAGTTAAAAATCAACCCATCCTACCAACAAAAAATATATTTACGCAATAATATTTCAATAAAAACCTATTTTTAGCTATATCTCTCATTAAAAGCTGCAAATTAAGCCTTATTTCGCAATCCTCTGCTCTTGAGTTTTATTTATCATACAAGCAATGAAAAATTAATTACCCTCACTCTAGCTCTCTCCCAAAGGGAGAGAGAACTAAACAAACAGTGTGAGGCTTAAACGAGATGCCATCATGTTAAAAAATCCTGCGACTAAATACCGTGCTTTTCCTGCCATTAATTTGCCCAATCGCCAATGGCCAAGCCAAACCATCACTCATGCCCCCATTTGGATGAGCACTGATTTGCGTGATGGTAATCAATCGTTGTTTGAGCCAATGAATGGCGAACGCAAAATGCAAATGTTTAAGATGTTGTGTGCGATTGGTTTTAAAGAGATTGAAGTGGCGTTTCCTTCTGCCTCACAAACCGATTTTGATTTTGTCCGCACCTTGATTGAAGATGGTCATATTCCTGATGACGTGACGATTATTGTCTTAACTCAAGCGCGTGAACATTTGATTCGTCGTACCGTTGAATCGTTGCGTGGAGCTAAAAAAGCCATTGTCCATGTTTACAATGCCACCTCTCAACCGTTCCGCGATGTGGTCTTTAACATGAGTAAAGATGAAGTGGTGACGATGGCTGTAAATGCCGTGGCTTTAATCAAAGAGTTAACCGCTGCACAACCAGACACACAATGGCAATTGGAATACAGCCCAGAAACCTTTACCGCCACCGAGTTAGACTTTGCTAAACAAGTGTGTGATGCCGTCACGAAAACATGGGGAGCAACGCCAGACAACAAAGTGATTTTAAACTTGCCTGCGACGGTAGAAGTGGCCACACCTAATGTTTATGCCGACCAAATTGAGTGGATGCACCGTTATTTAGCCCGTCGTGATAGCGTGATTATCAGTGTCCATCCACATAATGACCGTGGCACAGCCGTTGCCGCCACCGAATTGGCATTGATGGCAGGTGCAGAACGTGTGGAAGGCTGTTTGTTTGGTCATGGTGAACGTACAGGTAATGTTGACTTAGTGACCTTGGCATTAAATTTATATAGCCAAGGCATTAGTCCCAATTTAGATTTTTCGGATGTTAATTCGGTAGCACGTACTGTTGAATACTGCACGCAATTGCCTGTGCATCCACGTCATCCGTATGTCGGTGATTTGGTCTTTACCGCGTTTTCGGGTTCACACCAAGATGCGATTAAAAAAGGTTTTTCCGCGCAGCAAGCCGATAGTTATTGGAATATGCCCTACTTACCGATTGACCCTGCCGATGTTGGCCGTAGTTATGATTCGGTGATTCGGGTGAATAGCCAATCAGGTAAAGGTGGCGTGTCCTACTTGTTAGAAAACAGCTATGGCATTGTCATGCCACGTCGTTTGCAAGTGGAATTTTCGGGTGTGGTACAACAGCATACCGACCAACATGGTTGTGAAGTCAATGCCAACGATATTTGGCAATTGTTTGACCAAACTTATTTAAATCAACAAGCCAGTATTGCGTATCAAGAACATCATTTGTTTGAGCATGACAAGCAACAAGGCATTCGTTTGGTGTTAAATATTAATGGCACAACCCAAATTTTGACAGGTCATGGTAATGGCCCAATTGATGCCAGCGTCAATGCCTTGCAACATGCAGGTATTCATATTCAAGTGCGTAGTTATGAAGAGCGTTCGATTAACATCCCCTCACCCCAACCCTCTCCCACTGGGAGAGGGAGCAATGAAGGTTCTCATGCTCAAGCCAGTGCTTTTATTGAGGTGAGCCAACATGGCACAACTGCCAGTCAGTATGGTGTTGGTATTGATAGCAATATTATTACCGCATCGGTAAAAGCGTTGATTAGCGGTGCAAACCGTGTGATGGGGCAAAATTTGGCTAGTAAAGTGGGTTGATTTTCTTGGCTCAAGTCATTCAATCTTAATTGGATGACTTGAGTCTAAACACTACACCAACCCCAACTTCCCTTTCCACTCAGCCAACAATTCTTGATGACTACACTGACTAGGGTGAAAATCTGCTTGATAAAAAGCGAGATATTCAGGCAATAAACGAATCGCCATTAAAGCAATTTGAGCCACATCCGCCAACAACAACTTCACTTGTTGTGGTGAGCTAAAACTTTGCTGACGATCTTGCCACAACAAGCTTAAAGTCATTGTTGCCCACCCTAAACTAAACGATCTTGAAGCACTGCGCATACTACGCCGACGTTGCGCCAAACTTCCTTGCTCATCTTTTGCCGCAAAGACATACTGATACACATCAAAAGCGACATTTTTGTGCTCAATTTCCTCGACCGCATGCCATAACCATAATTGCTGCATATTTTCGTCTAAGCCCTGCAACAACGCAGAATGCTCCAACAAATAACCTGAAATCATTGCGGTAAAATGTTCAAAGGCCACTGTTGTGCCTAATTGTCGGCGCAATGAACAGGCTCTAAGAGAGTTGGTACTATTGATAATATATTGATGAAATGCCTCTAAATTATAATCCGCCGCATTTAAAGCTTTATTCAATTGAGCATGGGTTTGGGAGTGCATTGCCTCTTGACCAATAAATGCTGAAATTTGCTCTTGTAGTTGCTCATCCGTCACTTGGTCACGAACACTACGCATACTATCAATAAAAAAACGCTCACCCGCAGGAAATGTGGCAGATAACGCCGTTAACAAATGCGCTATTAGCGGCGAACGTCCAACAACATAATGTCTTGCTAAACTCGGAGTGACTTGAAAACGGCTACGGCGAACAGGAAAAGACGGCATTAACACAGCACCTTTAGATTAATAGCGTATTTTACCTTGCAATAGCGAC
>NZ_CALETI010000365.1 GCF_937920075.1 uncultured Agitococcus sp. | reverse complement strand
TAACATCAATCACATTTCAGGACGTTCGTTTTTCATCCAGTCCATACCTTTAGGTGGTTTTGCCTCCCTTTCCCCCCAAGTCATATCGTTTTTGTTTGCTGTTTGATATGCACGTTTACGGTCAAAAATAACGGGATATTTCTCGTTGTTTTCGTTCCATTCTTGAATATCCTGCTCTATCTGCTCGATAGCCTCCATATCTTCCTTTTGTGCCGCTTTAACCCATTTTCTCTTGTAGTAGTTAATTTTGCTACGTTGAATAGCGAAATAATCATACTCTACTCCCAACTTTTTTCCAGCTCATCACGCTCATTAAGCAAACGCTCAATTTCTTTAAGTTTATCCTCTATATCTCGCTCTTGATGCGTATTAGACATATCTCGCCCAATGCTGCGTATCTCGCGCTTTAAATCCCTAATTTTAAACTCGTACTTGTTATATTTTTTCTCACGCTCCGCCTGAATATCAAACTCACGCACCTTAATACCCGCTACCCCAAGTAAAGAATTAGCTAAATCAGCCGACTCACCACGCGCATTAGTACCACTATACCCCATCGCATTAAGCAAGTTCGATGCAGGGGTGTCTTCAAACTCACGAGTAACCGCGTTTAGGTTTTTATCCAAGTGGTAATACATGGGTATCCATTCCGATAAGCCAAAACGCATTGATTTTGCAAACGTTTGTTTATCACTGTCTGTGTCCTCAAAATAATCACCACCAGTTAAGCCGTTTCTGTTGGCAATAAGAGTGTTGTAAGCATTCCAATATGGCCCACTCAAAACAGCAGAAGTAGGAATTGGTACGCCGCCTGTTCTGTCATTCATTGTAAAGAAATCACCTAACGGCAACCAACGATAAACATCTAAGAACACAGGGTTATCGGCATCGCCAAAAGGCAATCTGACTAATTTTGGAACACCCCACGCACTGTGTCCTTGCATATAATCAGGCATCGAGGCACGTTCTTTTTCCTCATCATCACCATCCAAGCCAAGCATAGCATAAGCAAGAGCGTTAATGCCGTACGCTGCGCCCGTAATAGCAAGCATACGATGCGGCTGAGTAAAAGCTAGTCGAGTCATAGCAGGCACAGCCTTATAGGTGTAACTTATAAACGGTAGGCCAAAGTCACGTATCCGCTTAACACCAATGGGCAAGTCAGCATAATTAAATATAAAGGTTTCTGCATAATCAACGGCTTGCTGTTGGCTTGCTCCAAGCTCTCTTGATTTACGATACAGTGCCAATTTAAACATTTGGTCTTCTAGGTCGTAAAGCTCACGCATTTTATTAAAAACAGGGTTTTCCCATGCTTTTTTAAGTGCCTTAAATACTAAGTTTGTTGGGGTTGTTGCGCCAAGCAAATCATCACCAAAGTAGTCTCGAATATCACCCGTATAATGCCCTGTTGCCATCATCCCCATTTCAACGGCTTCTTGATAGAACTTGTCTTTGCTTGCCAAACTATCATAACCTTTGCGAATATCATTAATGTTGGCTCCAGCAGCCGTGGCCATCACCACATTACTCACGATATTGTTTGTATGTGCAACCACGTTTAATATAGTTTTACCTTCTTTCCATACAGCAAGTGTTTTACGATAAATGCGCTCAATATCCCCTCTGTCCTGAATGTAGTGTTTTGTGTTTTCCCACACATCAGGATGAACCCACATACCACTTAACTTGCCATAACGCATCAAGCCGCCTGTTTGTTGAATGAATGCTTTAGGCACTTGAACCCAACCAGCCACAGGCTCAGAACTTGCTAGCTCTTCATTAGAGGCTATCTTTTCAAATAACTTGGCTGTTGCAATATCACGCTGCGTTGACAAAAATCCTGTTGCAAAGCGCAACATAGCATCCCTAACCTCGCCCATTTTTTCGCGTTCTTCTTTGGTGTAATCACGCCAAACAATAGTTTTACCTCTTGATGATACGCCCCTATCCTCCCATCCTGATTTTACATAATCGGCAACTTTGCTAGTCTCAACCTCTCTATATTGCCCACGCCCTTTCAGGTGATCGCCTTTAATATCAAAACGCTTAACAATTGCTTTGGTTAATGGGTCTTTTTGCCGTTCTTTATACAGTCTAGGCAAATAAGTATCTCGCCATCTAGCCGCGCTTTCTTCTGACAACATTCCAAGTCTTACAAGCTCATCTGTTTGGTAGCTCAATGTCATACGCATTGCTGCCGCTACTTTTACAACATCCTCAGGAGGAATAACACCTAAAGCAAGCTCCTTCTCCAAATAATCTGACAACAAGGTTCTTTCTTCTGCTTTAAGTGATGTGCTGTTTTTAAGAATATCACTCACTGCTAATTCGGCTTGTTTGCTATCCCTTAGCATCTCGCGCATCATCTGCTTAAATGCAGGAGGGGCGTTATCTACCAATGCCATAGATGCAGGCATTTTTGATAAAACCCCTTTAATAGAGGCCGACATCGCTTTAAAAACATCCTCTCCCTTACCGTCTAACCAGCCATGTAAAAGAGAGTTTAATTTTTTATTGTTGTTTTGTTGGCTGGGATTATCATTTTGTGGTGATTCGTTTCTCGATGAATCACCACGACTAAACCGAATATCGGGATTAGTAGGGCTAAACTCACCGTTATTTTCTATGGCTGATTTGATTTGGGAAGGGTTCTCAACCGCATATTCAGTAGCGAAACCACCGCCTGTATCAGCATTTTCTACAATCCACCCATAATTTCCTGAATCATCATTAAGCTCCCAAGTATTAAATCTTCCAGCATTTCTCCCGTCAAGTTCCGTTGGGTTGTCAATGTTAAGATAAACAGGCATTACATATTTACCGAAATTAGCTGCCACGTTTTCATTGTCAGTAAAAAAATATGTTCCTTCCGTTATCGCATAAAAGTTTGGTTCTGTTGGCTTAAACTCATTAAAATCTCCTTCAGTCCCATGATAAACAACCATCGGCTCGCCATTAGAATCGACAACTTTACTAGCATTTTTCGGGTCATTCTCCCAATCACCAAACCATGCCTTAAAATTATCAGTCCGTACTTGCGCCCATTGA
>NZ_CALETI010000364.1 GCF_937920075.1 uncultured Agitococcus sp. | reverse complement strand
TATCTTTACCAATAGCGTCAACAGGGTTTTTACTATCGCGCCATTTTTGAATAATTACACGCACAACCGACCATAACAACCAAGCAGGTACGGCACACACAAAGCAAATACCTAATTGACTTTGCAATGTGTAATGACTAAAGCCGTATGCCTCAATAACCAGTGGCCCTACAAACAATGAAGAGCCAAATGCACTGGCAACCATACCAAACAATTCCATCTTTGTTCGTGGTGGTGTTAATGAAATCATTACCAATACAGCAAGCACACTAACCAATAACCAGCCGCTAAAGACTAAGGCTGTTGTGATGATTGTTAATAAACTGTAGCTATCGTTTTGCATAACCATGTCTTGCTTAGTCATCATTTTTCAATTAGTAATACCAACACGGTTAGCAATCCAACCAAATACAAAATCTTCATTAGCAGGACGTGATTGTGCTAAATCTAAATAACGCGCACATTGCAATCCGTTCATTGCTTTTAGTAAAACAATACCGCCTTTGACACCACGCTTAGCATAGAACGCATGAAGTGCTTGAATGGTTGCACGACCCATAACGCCATCTTCTTTAACGTCTGCATACAATTTGCCTTGGTTGTTAAATGCGTTAAGCACTTTTTGCAAAAACATGATCGCCCACGCATTGCCCATGTTTACACCAGTGTCGAACATCTCAATAGCTAAGTCTTCACTCATGCGACAAATGTCATTAAGCTGCATTTTGTCCCAGTACCGCGAGTAATAAATATTACGGGCAATATCTAAACTCAGCTTAGCCATATCACCCATATAACCATTTTCACGGGCAACGGCTTCAGTAATACCAAACTTTGTTTTACCGCCAAGGTCACTTGGATGATTGCTGTAACCACCTTCTGCAATAACCACTTTTTCAAACGCTTTTTGGAATGATGATTGCGGCATGATGATTACCTTAAAACTGGCATAAAAAAACCCGCACAAGGCGGGTAACAGGGTTATGCTAACGATGGACGCT
>NZ_CALETI010000363.1 GCF_937920075.1 uncultured Agitococcus sp. | reverse complement strand
TCTTTCCCTACACGACGCTCTTCCGATCTGGCGACCATTTTTTGATATTCTTTAACTTGCGCCGCTTGAGCCGATGTTGTGATTTTTTCTACCAGCGGGTGCTCGGGAGCCAAAACCATGTAGGTTGCTCCAAACAATGTATCAGGCCGTGTGGTAAAAATTTCGAGTGCATTACTTTGATCGGCAACATCAAAATGAATGGTCAAACCTTCCGAACGGCCAATCCAATTGCGTTGCATGGTTTTGACTTGTTCTGGCCAGCCGTCTAATTGGTCTAAATCGGTTAATAATTGGTCAGCATAGGCGGTGATTTTAAAGTAATACATGGGGATTTCGCGTTTTTCAACGACTGCACCCGAACGCCAGCCTTTGCCATCAATTACTTGTTCGTTGGCTAATACGGTATTGTCAACAGGATCCCAGTTCACAATCCCTGATTTTTTATAAATAATGCCTTTTTGAAACAAACGCGTGAATAACCATTGTTCCCAGCGATAATAGTCTGGTTTACAAGTGGTTACTTCACGTTGCCAATCAATCGCCAAGCCCAAAGACTGTAATTGCTTTTTCATATAAGCAATGTTGCTGTATGTCCATGCGGCAGGTGGCACATTATTTTTCATCGCTGCATTTTCAGCAGGCAGACCAAAGGCATCCCAACCCATCGGTTGTAGCACGTTAAAGCCTTGCATTTTTTTGAAGCGGGCTAATACATCGCCAATGGTATAGTTACGCACGTGTCCCATGTGTAGCTTACCTGATGGATAAGGAAACATGGATAAACAATAATATTTGGGTTTGTCGCTGTTATCATTGGCGGCAAAGGCGTTGTTGTCTGCCCATTGCGCTTGTACGGTGGGTTCGATGTCTTGGGGTAAATAATTTTCTTGCATGGCAATTCGTTTGCTGAATAAAAAGAGGTAAAGAGGAATTCCTCTCGCTATTTTCCCTGAATAAAGCTCAAAGTTACAGGCAGGGAGCGAGAAATCCTAATAAAGCCGAATAGCATAACCTAGCTGATGCTATTTAAGTAAGTGTTTCGCGGCAATATCATCAAAAAAATCTAATCATTAAAAAATCTTCTACACTGTAAATAAACAAGATTTAGAGTACAGGACAGGCGTATTGTCTCACAATTAACGCAGAAATCCTGATTGTCATATTTTTCGTGATTAATATGGGGGGATTATGGATCAGCAATATCTTGAGCTGTTACAAGCCATGCCGATTTTTGGTGGTGTTAGCCAACAAGCCTTGTCATTTTTATTAACACGCTGCCCAGAAATTGAGATTGCCCAAAATGCCTATTTTTTTAAAGAGGGTGAGCAAGCAGATTCTTTGTTTATTTTGGAGCGCGGCACAGCATTGGTGTTAAAAGGGCGAGACATCAAATTAAGATATTTGGTGCGTGGTGATTGTTTTGGTGAAATGTCACTTATTGATTTAAACCCGCGTAGTGCTTCAGTGCAAGCCATTGAAAATTGTATTGCTTTAGAATTATCAAGACAAAATTTATTTTCTTTGTATGAGTATGATTTAGAACAATTTGTCATTATTCAAATGAATTTATCACGTGAGGTGAGCCGACGTTTACGCGCCTTAGATGAGCGTTTAATGTCTTTGGATACGGAATTATTAAAACTGATAAATGTTTTATAATTTGTTGGACGATATGTATGTAAGTTGATATAGTCAAAAAACAATCACCATTAAGATCTAACTATATCAACATGAATACAGCCATTACCCAATTATTAGCCATTAAATACCCCATTATTTTAACGGGCATGAGTTGGATTTCTACCCCTGAACTGGTTGCTGCGGTGAGCAATGCTGGAGGCTTAGGTATTTTAGCTTTAGGGCCGTTGACACCCGAACAAACTAAGGCTGCCATAGAAAAGGTGCGCCAATTAACAGATAAACCCTTTGGTGTGAATTGTGCCTTGTTAATGCCATC
Organism: uncultured Agitococcus sp.; assembly: GCF_937920075.1. Taxonomy (GTDB): domain Bacteria; phylum Pseudomonadota; class Gammaproteobacteria; order Pseudomonadales; family Moraxellaceae; genus Agitococcus. The sequence continues at coordinate 4,888 of NZ_CALETI010000363.1, read as the reverse complement.
TGCCAAAGAAAATGCCCAAATTGCCTTAGACTTAAAAGTGCCTGTGATTAATTTTTCATTAGGTAAGGGCGATTGGCTCATAAAAGCTTGCCACGCTTATGGTGGAAAGGTAATTGCCACAGTGACGACTGCTAAACACGCCATAGCCGCTCAAGAACAAGGTGCTGATGCTGTGATGGTGACAGGTCATGAAGCAGCAGCACATGGCGGAGAGGTAACGTCTTTAGTCTTAGTGCCAGCCATTGTTGATGTGGTCAAGATTCCAGTGATTGCTTGTGGTGGTTTTGCTGATCAACGTGGTGTGTTGGCGGCCTTGGCATTGGGGGCAGAAGCGGTGGCGATGGGTTCACGTTTTGCAACGGTGAAAGAGAGTCCGTTACATGAGCATATTAAGCAACAAGTGATTGCTAAAGATCAACACGAGACCATTTATTCACCGCATTTTGATGGTTTGCCTGCACGTTATATGAAAACGCCATTGGCAGAAAAGTTGACTAAAAAACCTATGAATTTTGTGTTGGCAATGATTCAGGCTTTTTTTGCAGCAATACAATTAAAAGTTCCTGTTTGGAAGGTGTTAGCAGGCATTCTCGTAGAACCACAAAAAATACGATTATTAGCTAATTTTGGTGCCGCAACTCCTAAATTAAAGGCAGCAACCGAACACGGTGACTTAGCCAAGGGTATGCAGTTTATTGGTCAATCTCAAGGCTTGATTCACGATGTGTGTAGTGCTGAAGAAATGATGCAGCGTTTAGTCAAAGATTTGGATAAACGATTATTAGCCATTCAAGAAAAAATATAGGGACGGTTATCGCTTTGATTATAAAAAAAGCATAAAGATAATAGGATTGTTTTGCGTTTTGATTGTGGTTGCTCACAGGCAAAATGTTAACAGCCGCTAATAATCCCTAAGCTCTATTTTTAAAGTCTAGTAACTGGCAAACATGGTCACTAGGCTGATCTAAATGTAAAAACTGTTTAATCTCAGTTGCTCTAGCCATACCATCGGCATAACCAACATCTATTAGCTCTTTGCAATAAGCTCCCTCAAATAGTAAATAACTTAACACACCTGCGCCGCCACGTTTTGTTGCACCACTGCCATAAACAAATGTTCGAATACTACGTGGCAAATCCATAGCATGTTTCATGGCGATTTGATCAAAAATTTCACTAGAAGGGGCAATCACTAAAGAATCAACATGTCGTAATGAAATATTTTTTTCTCTAATCTCAGCAGGAATATGACTAATGGTACGATTAATTCGAGTGAGTCTTTCAATGTCACTTTCTAAGCTATCAATAAAAGAGCTATTTAAAATGTTAGCAACAACTTGAGCAATACTAGGGTAGCTATCGACTTTTTGACGATCTTTATTATTTTCATTACTCACACCAATCACTAAAATTTTTTCTGCGCCTAAGTGTAAGGCAGGACTCATTGGCGCGAGTTGTCGTAAGGCTCCATCACCAAAATATTCACGATTAAGTTTTATCGCAGGAAATAGTAGAGGAATAGCAGCCGATGCTAATAAATGTTCAGTGCGAATTAGTGTTGGGATACCAACTCTTCTAGCGCGTTTCCAACCTTCCAAATCAGCGCGCCCCTGAAAAAAACTGACTGATTCACCACTGGTATAGCCTGATGCTGTAATACAAAGAGCATGTAAATATTCGGCACTAATCACATCGTTAAGACGAGAAAGTAATAATTCGCGTTCTAATAAAAAGTATAATGGTGAATTATCCAATAAAGACACAGGTCGATCTTTATGCAAACGACCAAAAGCCATTGTCCATAAAAAACGAGCAGCACAATGCAAAACGCCAGCCCAATCTGTGCGATACACTTGTGAGGTTTTAAAGTTTGACCAAACAAATTCTAATTGTGAAACTGCCTCTCCTAAACAATCAGCACGGCAAGCCAAACCTGCGGCATTGAGGCCTCCAGCAGATGTGCCACAAATAATAGGAAATAAATTGGCACAATGAGAATAAGACAATTCACTGATCGCCTTTAAAACACCCACTTGATAAGCGGCTCTAGCTCCACCTCCAGACAAAACTAAAGCAACTTTTTTAGCAGAATAGGGTTGATTCATCTTGTTGCTCCTAAACAAGGTTTTTATCGTCAGAGTTTACGCATATCCCAGTAAGTTCCACGCTTTACAAGCGAAAGCTATTCAAAGATAGCCACGTAAGCCCACATAGTCTAAGTATAGTAATTGCTTATTTTTTCGCATCGAATCAATTAGAAACTTATCAGTCAGTTTTTTGTGAACTGTGCTATAGCGTTTTAGATAAAATCATCGTATAAATACAAACTGTGTTTGGTATGTATAAAACAGATAAAAACCAAACAAATGTTCTAAAAAAACAATTAAATCATCCTGATAGCCTTTCTTAGCGTATAAAGTTTGCTTTAGAATAAGAAGCAAATATACTAATTTAATATTATTGGCTGTATAACCAATAGTGATGGCATCAGCATGTAGAGGGAGATATTTATGGCGATACTTACCACAAGTTCAGCCGATGGCAAAGAATTAATTATTAAAATTAAAGGGCGTTTTGATTTTAGCACCCACCAAGAATTTCGTAATGCTTATGAGCAAGCACCCAGCGAAATGTCCTGTTATGTGATTGATTTAAAAGATGCAACTTATTTAGACAGCTCTGCATTAGGCATGTTGTTGCTTTTAAGAGATCATGCAGGGGGGGATAGTTCTCAAGTGAGAATCATTAATTGTAATCCTGATGTCAAAAAAATCTTAACCATCTCTAATTTTGAGCAATTATTTACAATTGTGTAAATAGTCTTAAAGCAGGGAGGTGGCTTATGCGTCTGTTAATCGCTGAAGATACGCCAAGTGATCGTTTAATTTTGGCTAACTTAATTAAACGTCTTGATCATGAAGTGATTTTGGCAGTAGATGGCAAAGAAGCAGTAGAGCTATTTATTGAGCATCGTCCCGATATTGTCTTGTTAGACGTGATGATGCCTCATAAAAATGGCACAGAAGTCGCCAGAGAAATTAGACAGATTGTTGGTGAAGATTTAGTTCCCATCATTTTTTTAACCTCATTAAATGAAGCCAGTGATTTAGCTGAATGTTTAGAAGCTGGTGGTGATGATTTTTTAAGCAAACCCTATAACAAGGTAATTATCAAAGCCAAAATTATGGCTTTTTCGCGTATGCGTCGTTTGCATAAAGAAATTCAAAATCAACGCGAACACTTGCTGCAAGAGCAAAAGGCAGCAAAAGGCATCTTTGATAAAATTGCACATTATGGCGTATTAAATTCTCCTAATATTCGTTATCTCATTTCTCCTAAAGCAATTTTTAATGGTGATGTTGTTTTAGCTGCACGTCATCCAAATGGTGATTTATTGGTGTTGTTAGGGGACTTTACAGGACATGGCTTACCTGCTGCGATTGGTGCATTACCATTAGCAGAGGTCTTTCATGGCATGGTCTCTAAGGGATTTGCCTTAGAAGATGTCTTACGAGAAGTTAATTCAAAATTAAAAAGTATTTTACCTGTTGGTGTGTTTTGTTGTGCAACGGCAGCGCATTTAGGGTTTAGAAATCGTAGCATTGAAGTGTGGGCTGGTGGTTTGCCTGATGGTGTGATTTATAACACTCGCAGCCGAGAGATTAAAAAAGTCGTTTCTCAACATTTACCTTTAGGAATTTTATCGGCTAATCAATTTAAATATCAGCCTAGCTTTTTTGAAATGGATGATGATGATGTCGTTTATTTGTGGTCTGACGGCATTATAGAAACGGTTAATCCACAAGAAGAAATGTTTGGTTTTGATCGACTATTACCTATTTTGGCAAATAGCGATAGCCCTGATAATGTTTTTGATGAAATCTTACATCAAGTAAAAGTTTTTGCGGGTGAGGGGGTTGCACAATCAGATGACCATACACTGTTGGCAGTGAGAATGCAAGATGCCCCATCTTTGGCTTTAGAACACAGTTTACTCGCAAAACCCAAAGTCGCCCATCGAGGATTGGCAGATTGTGTGATGAGTTGTGAATTAGGTGTGGAGTCATTAAAGTTATTTGATCCTGTGCCGTTAGTAACGCATTTGGTTTTTCAGATCACTGGCTTAAAACCTTATATCAACACACTCAATACCATTTTGGCAGAATTATATTCAAATGCCTTAGAACATGGCTTATTGCATTTAGACTCATCATTAAAAAATAGTCCTCAAGGCTTTGCTAAGTATTATAGTTTGCGCCATGAGCGTTTAAATAGTTTGGAAGAAGGCAATATTCGCTTTAATATTCAGCACCGTCCTACAGAACAAGGGGGGAAGCTAATTTTGCAGGTAACTGATAGTGGTGATGGCTTTGATTTTAGTCAGCGTCGGCAACAAAGCTCAAGCGATAATCCACATTTAATGAATTATCATGGGCGAGGTATTCGCCTCATTGAAACTTTGTGTCAACGATTAGAGTTTATAGGCTCTGGTAATAGTGTTATCGTTGAGTTTGATTGGAAATGGTTGTAGAGGAAAAAATAATGCATCATTTAGATAAAGATCAGTTAGCGGAGTTAAAAGAAGTGTTAGAAGATGAGTTTGATGTATTAATTAATACCTATTTAACAGATGCACAATTACGCTTACAGTTAATCGAACAAGGAATATCAGCACAAAATTATGAACAAGTTCGCTTAGCAGCACACAGTTTAAAAGGTGCAAGTGCCAATATCGGCGCTTTACAATTAGCTCAGCTATGTGAGCATTTAGAACATGATTGTAAGGCAGAGGATTATTCAAGATTATCTATTTTATTTAGTAATACTGTTAATGAGGTTGAGGTGGTCAAGAATCTATTAAATAATCTTTGAGTTATTTATCAAAAAA
>NZ_CALETI010000362.1 GCF_937920075.1 uncultured Agitococcus sp. | reverse complement strand
GTAGTTTTGCAGAAAGCTATACGTTATCAGTCACTCAATTAACTAATGATAATAGTGATTTATTAAATGTGATTGTCGTTCAAGATATAAACAATAATGACATGCTGTCGGTGATGAAATATGGTAAAACGTAGCGTATTTGAACGTGGTGATATTATTCGTGTGTGTTTAAATCCAACATCAGGCCGTGAATTACAAGGTGATTTTAGGCCTGCACTGGTACTTTCGCCAAAAAAATTTAATGAATTGGGTATGACATTAGTTGCCCCGATTACACAAGGTGGCGATTTCTCGCGTTTTGCAGGCTTTGCCGTCACCTTGTCAGGCGCAGGCACAAACACGCAAGGCGCGATTTTAGTTAATATGATACGGATGATGGACGTAACAGCACGTAAGGCCGAAAAAGTTGAAGTAGCACCTGCGGCTATTGTTGAAGAAACTTTAATGCGTTTAGAGGCAATATTAGAACGCTAAATAAAAAAGCCCCATCAATCGCAAAATTGACGAGGCTTTTTAGAGTCAGCAAAACACGTTACACGTAGCGCACTTCACTAATTTCGTATTCAACTTTGCCTGACGGTGTGGTAATCGTCACGGTGTCGCCTTCTTCTTTGCCCATTAAACCACGAGCAATGGGCGAACCAGAGGAAATTTTACCTAACTTAATGTCAGCTTCGTCTTCGCCAACAATTTGATAGGTTTTGACTTCACCTGTTTCGACGTTTTCAATATCAACCGTTGCACCAAAAATTACCTTGCCATTATTGGTCATCTTGGTGATGTCAATAATTTGCACATTCGATAATTTGGCTTCAATTTCTTTAATACGACCTTCAGCAAAACTTTGTTGTTCACGCGCTGCATGATATTCGGCGTTTTCTTTTAAATCGCCATGTGCGCGTGCTTCAGCAATCGCCGCGGTAATCCGCGGACGCTCAACATTTTTTAATCGGTCGAGTTCAGCGCGTAAGGCATCTGCCCCCGCCACTGTCATCGGATAACGTTGCATGACTAAACCTCCAAATGCAAGTCTTGTAAACGAGCAACCGATAACTCACCTTGTGCTTTTAAGGCTTGGCACACTGCATTTGCACCACTAATCGTGGTGGTGTAATACACTTTACCTTGTAAGGCACTGCGACGAATCGAGAAGGAATCTTGTTGTGCTTGTTTACCTTCGGTGGTGTTAATAATTAAATTAATCTCACCATTTTTTAACATATCAACAATGTGTGGACGACCTTCAGTCACTTTATTGACACGCTTACAAGGTACACCTGCTTGCGCGAGAATTTTTTGACTGCCACCTGTAGCCACCAAATTAAAGCCTAAAGCGATTAAATCACGGCCAATTTGTGGCAATAAGGCTTTGTCGGAGTCACGCACAGAAATAAAGGCACAACCACCATTCGGTAATTTTTCGTTAGAACCAAGCACGGCTTTATGGAAGGCTTCACCAAAGGTTTTGCCAACGCCCATAACTTCGCCTGTTGATTTCATTTCTGGCCCTAAAATTGGGTCAACACCAGGGAATTTAGCAAACGGGAATACCGCTTCTTTGACGCTAAAATAAGGTGGAATGATTTCTTTAGTAAAGTTTTGGCTTTGTAAGCTTTGACCAGCCATACAACGTGCAGCAACTTTGGCTAATGACACACCAATACACTTCGACACAAACGGCACAGTACGAGAGGCACGAGGGTTTACTTCTAAAACATACACATCGTTGTTTTTAACCGCGAATTGTACGTTCATTAAGCCAACAACACCCAACTCACGCGCCATATCAATCGATTGTTGACGCATCACGTTTTGTACTTGTTCATCTAAAGCATACGGTGGTAATGAACAGGCCGAGTCACCTGAGTGAATACCTGCTTGTTCGATGTGCTGCATAATGCCGCCGATGACTACTGTTTCGCCATCAGACACACAATCCACATCCACTTCAATCGCATCATCCAAGAAACGGTCTAATAACACAGGCGATTCATTGGACACTTGTACCGCTTCACGCATATAACGACGTAATTCTTCTTCGTTATAAACGATTTCCATCGCACGACCACCCAACACATAGGAAGGACGTACCACTAAAGGATAACCAATCTCGGCTGCTAAACGTACACCCTCTTCTGGGTTACGTGCAGTACGGTTTGGTGGCTGACGTAAATTTAAACGCTCAACCATTTGTTGGAAACGTTCGCGGTCTTCGGCACGGTCAATCGCATCTGGGCTAGTACCAATAATTGGCACACCAGCAGCTTCTAAATGACGGGCTAATTTTAAGGGTGTTTGACCACCGTATTGCACAATCACGCCTTTAGGCTGTTCAACACGGACAATCTCTAACACGTCTTCGAGGGTAACTGGCTCAAAGTACAAACGGTCAGAAGTGTCATAGTCGGTAGAAACGGTTTCTGGGTTACAGTTAACCATAATCGTTTCATAACCATCTTCACGCATCGCTAAGGCTGCATGCACACAACAATAGTCAAACTCAATACCTTGACCAATACGGTTTGGACCACCACCTAACACCACAATTTTGTCACGTTGTGAAGGCTGTGCCTCACATTCTTCTTCGTACGAAGAGTACATATAGGCAGTGCTAGTGGCAAATTCAGCAGCACAAGTATCAACACGTTTGTAAGTTGGATAAACACCCAATTCCCAACGTTTTTTGCGCAATTGCTTTTCGCTAACGCCTAATAAACTGGCTAAACGGCTATCAGAGAAGCCTTTACGCTTTAAGCCCCATAACACATCACGGCTACAACCCGCAAAACCTAACTGTTTGACTTGAGCTTCGGCTTTGATGACGTCTTCGATTTGCACCAAGAACCAAGGGTCAACCGCAGAGTATTCATACACTTGTTCGACGCTTAACCCTGCACGGAAGGCATCACCAATGTACCAAATACGGTCAGGGCCCGGATTTTTTAATTCGTGACGTAATTTGTCTTCAGATTCTGGCGCAGCCAAATTCAATTTTGGACTAAAACCATCTGCACCAACTTCTAAACCACGTAAGGCTTTTTGTACAGACTCTTGGAAAGTACGGCCAATCGCCATCACTTCACCCACCGACTTCATTTGAGTGGTTAAGCGTTGTTCGGCTTGTGGGAATTTCTCGAAGGTAAATCTAGGTACTTTGGTCACTACATAGTCGATGGATGGTTCAAAAGACGCAGGGGTTTTGCCGCCTGTAATGTCGTTTTGCAATTCATCTAAGGTATAACCCACCGCCAATTTAGCGGCCACTTTGGCAATGGGGAAACCTGTTGCTTTGGAGGCTAAAGCAGATGAACGGCTAACGCGTGGGTTCATCTCAATCACCACCATACGACCCGTTTTTGGATCAATACCAAACTGAACGTTAGAACCACCTGTTTCTACGCCAATCTCACGCAATACCGCAATACTGGCATTACGCATGATTTGATATTCTTTGTCGGTGAGGGTTTGGGCAGGGGCAACAGTAATCGAGTCACCTGTATGTACACCCATCGCGTCAAAGTTTTCAATCGAACAGATAATAATACAGTTGTCGTTTTTATCTCTCACAACTTCCATTTCGTATTCTTTCCAACCAATCAACGATTCGTCGATTAACAATTGATGAGTGGGTGATAAATCAAAACCACGCTCACAAATTTCGACAAATTCTTCACGGTTGTAAGCAATACCACCGCCCGAACCACCCATGGTAAAGGATGGACGAATAATGACTGGAAAACCAAAACGTGATTGAATTTCTAAGGCTTGTTCCATCGTTTCTGCAATAGAGGCGCGTGGACATTCTAAGCCAATTTTACGCATCGCTTGGTCGAATAATTTACGGTCTTCCGCTTTTTCAATCGCTTCTTTGGTTGCACCAATTAACTCAACACCAAACTTTTCTAATACACCGTTAGCATCCAAGGCTAAAGCACAGTTTAATGCGGTTTGACCACCCATCGTTGGCAATACCGCATCTGGACGCTCTTTTTCGATAATTTTAGCAACCGTCTGCCATGTGATTGGCTCGATATAGGTTGAATCGGCCATACTCGGATCGGTCATAATCGTCGCAGGATTGGAGTTAACCAAAATAACACGATAGCCTTCTTCGCGCAGAGCTTTACAGGCTTGTGCGCCAGAATAGTCAAACTCACACGCTTGGCCGATGACAATCGGACCTGCACCAATAATCAGAATGCTTTTAAGGTCTTGCCGTTTTGGCATCACTCTACTCCAATAAAACGCTTTTGGATTTAGCTGCCCTCACTCTAACTCTCTCCCACAGGGAGAGAGACCCCCTCTCCTTTGGGAGAGGGTTGGGGTGAGGGGCATCATCTAGTCTGCAAAATTTGTCTATAAGCCTGCATTGTTGCTTCAATACCTTGTTCTAGGCATTCCACAATTAATGCATGACCAATGGAAACTTCTAAAATATTTGGAATTTGGACAAACCTTGGTAGGTTTTGTAAATTCAAATCATGCCCTGCATTGACCCCTAAACCTGCTTGTTGTGCCAATTGTGCGGCACGCGCAAACTGTTGCCATACAACCTCTTCATCAGCTGTGCCAAACGCTTCAGCATACGGTTCGGTATACAACTCAACCCGTGCTGCACCAATTTCTTTGGCTAAGGCAATATCAGCATTGTCATAATCAACAAACAAACTGACTTCAATACCCAAAGGCGTTAGCTCTTGGCAAATTTGCTGCAAAAACTCAGCATGTTGGCGCAAATCCCAACCGTGATCTGAGGTAACTTGCTGTGGGTCATCAGGGACTAAGGTACATTGTGCAGGACGATTTTGTTTCACAACCGCCAAAAAGTCAGGGGTTGGATAACCCTCAACATTTAATGGCTGTTGATAACGATCACATAAGGCTTTGAGTTCAACCACATCTTGATAACGTGCATGACGTTGATCAGGACGTGGATGCAAGGTTATGCCACTTGCACCAAGCTGCAAAAAACGCTCAGCAAAGTAGTTAACATCAGGGTAATTACGCCCTCTCGAATTGCGGATTAGCGCAATTTTATTGATGTTGACAGATAAAGCGGTCATACCTTGTTTACTCTTGTTAACCCTCACCCCAACCCTCTCCCAAAGGAGAGGGAGTTAGAGTGAGGGTAATAATTACTTCGCCTGATGCGATTAAAACGCGCTAATTGCGGTGCAATGCGTAAGCCTTCATTAACTCAATAAAATGGTCAAACAACTTATCAGCATCGTGTGGGCCTGGACTTGCTTCAGGATGGCCTTGGAAGCTAAATGCAGGTTTATCGGTACGATGAATGCCTTGTAAAGAACCATCAAACAAGGATTTGTGTGTCGCACGCAAGTTTGCTGGTAAACTTGGTTCATCCACCGCAAAACCATGATTTTGGCTAGTAATCATTACCCGACCTGTTGCTAAATCTTGCACAGGATGATTCGCACCATGATGGCCAAATTTCATTTTTAAGGTTTTTGCACCAGAAGCCAAGGCTAATAATTGATGACCCAAACAAATACCAAACACAGGAATATCTGTGGTTAAGAATTGTTTAATGGCTTCAATGGCATAAGTACATGGCTCAGGATCACCAGGACCATTAGACAAAAACACACCATCAGGATTCATGGCTAACACAACATCCGCAGGGGTTTGTGCAGGCACAACAGTCACATCACAACCACGGTCAACTAACATTCTTAAAATGTTGCGTTTTACACCAAAGTCATAAGCAACCACTTTAAATTTGGCTGGCTCTTTTGGTGTCACGTGGCCTTGACCTAATTGCCAAGAGCCTTCTGTCCACAAGTAGTTGTCAGTCACGGTCACGACTTTTGCTAAGTCAGCACCTTTTAAACCACCAAAACCGCGTGCAGCAGCTAATGCAGCTTCTTCACTGATATTGTCGCCTGCTAAGATACAACCGTTTTGTGCGCCTTTTTCACGCAAAATACGGGTTAAACGACGAGTGTCAATATCAGCAATACCCACAATACCATGACGTTTTAAGTAGTCAGATAAGGTTTCTTGACTACGGAAGCTACTGGCAACTAAAGGCAAATCACGAATAATTAAACCAGCTGCCCATAATTTTGCAGCTTCTTCATCTTCGTTATTGATACCTGTATTACCAATATGAGGATAGGTTAAGGTAACGATTTGTTGACAATAAGAAGGGTCGGTGAGGATTTCTTGATAACCTGTTAAGGCCGTATTAAAAACAACTTCCCCAACAGTGCTACCGTCAGCACCAATAGCAGTTCCCCGAAAAATACTGCCATCTGCTAGGGCTAAAAGGGCGGGCTTACTCAAACGAACCTCCGCGCTAAACTTTGCGATTGTACACTTACAAAAAAGCGAGACAGAACTAGACACAACGGTGATTTTGTCATCCCGCTGACCTATTCGCCTCGCTTAGAAAAAATTTGCGCGATTCTACGGAAAAATGCGCAAAAAGTCCAATTTTGTTTGCAATTTTAAAATTAAGGCACAGCCTTCAACAACCCATGTTTCAACATATAATCCGTACCTTGATAATAACTCATTGCTTCTTGCACCAACTCAGGATTTGCCTCCGCACGTAACACTTGATCGGTTGCCAAAGGTTGACGATGAATTTCAACATGTTTTTGTGGTGATAAAATGACTAAATCATCATTTTTATACAAACCCAAACGCTGATAGGTAGCAATCAAGGCTCGTTGCTGATTTTGTGGGGTACGCAAAATATCACGACCAATAAAACGACTGACATAATCCATATTTAATAAACCCAAAATGGTTGATGGGACATCCATCTGACTGGCGATTTGGTCAATTTGTTTTGGGGTGATATGTTGTGGAGCGTAAATAATTAAAGGAATATGATACCTTTCTACAGGTACGGCAGTTTTGCCTGCACTGCCTGAACAATGGTCTGCACTAATGACAAAAATAGTATCGTTAAACCACGGCTTTTGTTTGGCTTGTTGTAAAAAATTAGCAATTGCCCAATCGGTATATTTAACCGCACTACTCCACTTTTTTTGTGGCGCATTAATACGGCCTTGAGGAAAAGTATAAGGCCGATGATTAGAGGTGGTCATGACAATAGAAAAAAAAGGCTTTTTAGCAGCATAACTTTTATCAGCTTCACGCAAGGTGCGTAAATATAAGTATTCGTCAGCGACTCCCCAAACATTAGCAAAACCTTGTTCATCTTCACTAAAATCTGTACGGTCAATGACCTGATAACCATTACCCGCAAAAAAAGCATTCATATTGTCAAAGTAACCATACCCCCCATAAATAAATTTGCTGTCATAGCCTTTTTTATTCAGCACAGAGGCTAAAGAAAACAAACCATCATTATGTGGCCGCCGCACCACAGCACTACCTGCGGTAGGAGGAATACCTAAAGTTAAGGCTTCTAAACCGCGTACGGTACGATTGCCTGTGGCATAGTATTGGCTAAAAAATAGGCCTTGTTTGCTGAGTGCATCTAAATGTGGGGTTAAATTTTCTTGATTACCAAATGCTGCCATATAATCGGCACTTAAACTTTCGACCGTAATTAGCATCACATTTAAACGGCGTTCAGCTTCTGGCACATTAACCTGACGGGTGACATCAAATAATTCGTGAGGATGTAATAATTGCTCATGCGGCAACACCACATTGGCTTTTAATAAATTAGATGCTTTTTGCTGATCCTCAATGGTTTGATAAAAAGTGGGATAATCTAACTGGTTGTGTCTAAAAGCATAAAAAAACTGAAAGACACCATTTCGTGCCAATTCTTCAATATACATATTATTCGATAGTTGTGGCACATCGTTACCGCGTAACTGCCCGACCCCAAACATCAACAATATTGCTGTTATTAATGAAATTACGCGCTGCTTTTTATTGAGAGGATTATTAATACTGTCTTGAATTTGAGAGCGTAATAAATAGGTGATTGCCAAGGCAATAACAGCGACCGTTGATAAAATGGGGATAACTGGATAAGACTCCGAAATATTACCTGTCACTTCTCGGCGATAAACCAAATAATCGACGGCAATAAAATTAAAACGAACATTAAATTCTTGCCAAAAAAACCATTCAGCAACAACAACAAAACCGAGTGCAAATAAATAACTACTGGCAAGGACTAACGTTGCTTTGTGTCCCCATGCTTTTTGTCGCCACTTTTCGGGGACAAACACGCCCAAAATGGCAAACACACCATAAACATAGACAGCAACAACACCATCAAACAATAAACCACGTAAAAATACGCTCGCCAACTCGGCAGGATTGTTATCTAGCTGTGGCCAAGAAATAGCCGTTAATAACACACGCAAGCCACTAAAAGCCAATAAGGTTAAAAAAGCAAGCATAGCGGGCAAATTAAACCGCCATAAAGTTTGATGTAGGCTAAACATGAAAGTCGTCTAAGAAAAATAAAGACTGATAGGGTGCGAGACTTTACTTAAAAAAGACTTAACACATCATTGATAAATTGTACCCGTTGTGTAAAACCATTTACCCTGCTCTTTAACAAATTGTGAGCGCTCATGCAAAACATGATTTTTCCCTAAACTTTTAAAATGGGCTTTAAACTCAACAATACCTGTATGGTCATTAGCTTGACCCTGCTCTTTATCCATCACTTCTAAACCTAACCATTGCGTATGTTTAAACGACTTTTTTAGAGCTTTTAATTCGTCTGCTTGGCGATGATCGGGATGATGGGTATCGACTAAATATTGGGCTTTTTCCAAGACAAAAGCTGTGTAACGTGAGCGCATTAACTCTTCAGCGGTTTGTGCTGTTTGTTGGCTTGCCCAAAAACGTTGGCAACAATCTTGATAAATTTTGCTTGAGCCACAAGGGCATACATCTGTTTTTTTCATACACAACAACTCATTAATGTTTGGGCATTATCTTGATTCGCCAACGCAAGTAAAGCATTTAATTGCTGCAAAACATCTTTAATATTGCTGGCTTCTTGATGTGGATGGCTTAAATAATTGGCTAATTCTTGATGTAAGGCCGCACACCATTGATTTAAACAAGCCACCGAAACGATTCTTTCTGTTTGGCCAATATCGGCCAATTTTCCCATCATTAAACGATAGGTTGACTCCGACAACACATCTAAACCATTAGCCAAAATAATAAATTGAAAGTCTCGGTCTAATATCACTTCATGTTGTTGGTAAGAGAGATAAATTAATGAGGACATTTATTTATAAACTCACAGGCAACGCAGTTCGATCCATGACTTTACGCAACACAAAACTACTATGCACACCTGTTACACCTGTAATTCGGGTAATACGATTGAGCAATAGCTCTTGAAAACCATCCATATCTTTGACCACTACTTTGAGTTGATAATCAGCAGATTGCCCCGTAATTAACAAACACTCTAATACTTCGGGAATATCCACAATACTTTCTTCAAAATAGTTAAAACGTTCGGGCGTATGCTGATCCATCGAAATATGAATCAACGCCATTAAGCTTAATCCCAATTTTTTAGCATCAACTAAAGCACGATAGGCGGTAATAAAACCTAAGTCTTCTAAAGTTTTGACGCGTCGCAAACACGGTGAAGGCGTTAAGCCAATTTTATCGGCAAGGTCTTGATTGCTGATGCGACTATCTTGTTGCAATAGCTCTAAAATTTGGCGGTCGTAGCGGTCGAGTTGCATAAGCCAACCTTTAATGATGGGTTTCCTTCGTCAATCCAGTCTACGCGCTGCTATAAGTCAAATATATTTTATTCGCATTTGCACCATTTTAGTCCGTTCTTTCGCCTCCATCCATGAACCGATGCGGTAAATATTATGGTCTGGTTTTTAGAGTTTGAGTATGGGCATAAGGTGCAAATTTTTGATTGTAGTGATTTGAAAGAAATGCCC
>NZ_CALETI010000361.1 GCF_937920075.1 uncultured Agitococcus sp. | reverse complement strand
CGATTGGCCCTTTATCAATTGATATGTACTTACCCAGTTTTCCAACCTTGGAAAAAGAGCTAGGCCAAGGCGCACAACTTAGTTTAGCCAGTTTTTTTATTGGCATGACTATTGGCCAAATCTTATATGGTTCATTAAGTGATCGTTTTGGCCGCAAACCACCTTTAGTGATTGGCTTGAGCATTTTTATGATAGCTGCCTTTTTCGCAGGCCACGCTCAAACCATGCATGAGCTGATTATTTATCGTTTTTTTCAAGGTTTTGGTGGTTGTTCAGGGATGGTCATTGCGCGTGCCATTGTACGTGACCGTTGCCAAGCGACACAGGCTGCGCAAGCCTTTTCGATGTTATTGTTGGTCATGGGCTTAGCGCCCATTCTTGCGCCATTATTAGGCAGTTATTTTTTAACACAATTTGGTTGGCAGAGTATTTTTTATTTTAAAGCCGTGTTTGCCAGTCTGTGTTTAGTTGCGATTATGAGTTTAATTCCTGAAAGTTTAACGCAACCGCGAAAACTACAATTGAGCCAAGTCTTAATCAATTATTGGCAGTTATTATTCGATCGCTCTTTTATAGGTTATACCCTAGCAAGCTGTTTAGCTTTTTCAGGCATGTTTGCTTATATTGCTGGCTCGCCTGATTTATTAATTAATTTGTATGGCTTATCACCCAGTCAATATAGCTTAATTTTTGGTGCAAATGCGCTTGGTTTTATTATTGCCAGTCAAATTAATGCGTGGTTATTACGGCGCGGCTATTCGATGTTTAAGCTCTTACACTATGCTTTATACATTCCTGCTATCGCCAGTAGTTTGTTGTGTATGAGCATATTTTTACATATAGAATCTTTAACGTTATTACTAATAGGTTTATTTAGTTACATTGCCAGTTTGGGCTTTATTAGCCCCAATGCAGGCGCGGCAGCAATGGCCAATCAAGGTCATCAAGCAGGCACAGCGTCTGCCTTAATGGGGGTGTTGCAATTTAGTTTAGCGGCGGTGATTGGCGGTATTTTGGGCATTTGGCAAACAAATACCGCTTTACCCATTTTTGCTATATTAGCCTTTTGTGGTATCAGTAGTTTTACATGGCATCGTTTAATCGTAAATCGTAGTTAATCGAAACTCACGAGGTGTTTTGCCCGTCCATTGTTTAAAGGCACGGGTAAAATTCGCAGGATTGTTATAGCCTAAACGCTGGGCAATTAATTGAATTTCGGCTTGTGTTTGGCGTAATAATTGTTGAGCATCGCGTTGCCGTGCTGTTTCTAATAATTGTTGGTAGTTAGTCCCTTGTTGTTGCAAATGACGGCGCAAACTCCGCTCCGAAATATGCAAGCGATCCGCCACTTGTGTTGGCGTCAAATATCCTTGCTCATTCGCTTGTAATAAGATATTCACCATCATCACCACATCTTGCTCAATACTGGGCAATAACGCCAACTCTCGCTCACACTGTGCAATCGCCATGCTTAAAGCTTCAGAATTAGCGGTATTAATCATTTGTGGCAAAATACTTTTAGGAACTTTGAGTTGATTAATTGGCTGACCATAATAAATTGTTGGTAATTGCAAATGCTCAAGTTGAGCCAAATAATCAGGCTGAGGAATGGCAAAATGTAACTCCGCTTGCAAGGGTTTGCCTGCTAACAAAAAACGCAAACCATAATAAACCCCCGACAACACCGCCTCTAACAATACTTTTTCCACATCTGGTGGCATGGGATACTGACAATAAATCGAAAACACAACATGGTCTGGGTCGTCAATATAACGTAAATTAACCCCTCGACCTCTAACATGCCAAAAACGCTGCAAAATTTTCATCGCATCGGCAATGGTTGCCGCCGACATTAAGGCATAGCCCAAACTACCATGTGCGGTCAATGGTTGACGTGCGCCCACCTCTAGCCCTAAACCATGATTACCCACCAATGCTATCACCGCCGTGACTAATCGCTCATATTCTTGGCTGGATATTCGTCCTGTTGCCTGAGCAAAAATTTGCGGATTAATTTGTGCATGTGCCAACACTTGTGCCTGACTCACGCCTCGTTCTTGGGCAATCTGCAAATAAATTACAGGATAAGTCACGGGTAAATGTGCGTATTGTATTTGTTCTTTTGGATAATGTATTAGGGACATAATGGCCACCAATGATAAGTGACTTGTCCGCGTAGCGTCTCACGTTTTAGGCTAAAAGGCAATTATGCTTAAGTCATAATATGCTCCGTGAGCAAATGTGATAACGGCGGCTGAGCGGAGTCGAAGCCTACTTCGACTCCGCTCAGTATGCTGATTTTAACTAAGAGGTGTCCCATGACTGCTGCAATTACCCCCTCATTGACCCAACAAAATGCTGGTCATCATCACGATTTAAAAGTGCGTCAAATGGATTTTGCCCTCAACGATATTCCTGAATTTTGGTATGACAACGATCCCTTCAAAACTTTATTACTGTCAGCATTATCAGGTGGATTTCCTGCTGGCGAACATTTTTTTATTCATTCGGTTCGTCACTTTCAAGACCAAATTAAAGACCCCGAACTACGCCAAGCAGTACGCGCCTTTATTGGTCAAGAAGCCCATCACTCCAAAGAACACGAAGTGTTAAATGATTTAATGATTAAACATGGCTATTCGATTGACCGTATTGATCGTAATGTTGCCTTTGCCATGAAATGGTATAAAACCTATTTAAGCCCTGCCCGTCAGTTAGCACACACTGCTGCGGTTGAACACTTTACCGCCCTGATGGCTGAAGAATATTTATTTAACACCAATGAATTAGACAAAATGGATCCACGTTTAGCACCGTTATGGGCGTGGCATGCCATTGAAGAAACCGAACACAAAGCAGTGGCTTTTGATGTCTATAAAGCTACCGTCAATAATGAATGGATTCGCTTGTCACAAATGGCTATTTGTACCGTGATGTTTTTGGGCTTTTCTACCTATGACTTTATGACCTTGATGCGAGAATCTGGTCGTCAAGGTGACGTTAAAATGTGGGCAAAAGGTATTAATTATTATTGGGGAACAAAAGGTATTTTTAGAAAAATGATTCCCAGTTATTTTAAGTACTACCGCAAAGACTTTCATCCGTGGCAGCATAATAGCCAATCTATGGTTGATAAACTCAAAGCAAAATATTTAGGTGATAAGGCTTAGCTTAGCTTTCGACTTCGCTCAGGATACCAAATCTAAAATGGTTGCCCTTCGACTACGCTCAGGGAGCAAAGTCGTGGTGGTTGAGCGAAGTCGAAACCAAACAAATTTCCGCTACTTTTACAAAACCTGTCTATAATGCCTCGTTCATTTGGCGAGGCGATAACCATGACTAACCAACAACTGATGCAACGTGATTTAGCGGTATTGTGGCACCCTTGTACACAAATGCACGATCACGAACAAATTCCTTTAGTCCCAATTGCCAAAGCGCAAGGTATTTGGTTAGAAGACTTTGATGGTAAACGGTATATTGATGCCATTAGCTCGTGGTGGGTCAACATTTGGGGACACGCCCACCCACATATCAATCAAGCCATCAAACAGCAATTAGATACCCTTGAGCATGTGATCTTGGCGGGTTTTAGCCACGAACCCGTGATTGAGTTGGCCGAAAAATTAGTTGCCCTTGCACCACAAGGTTTAAGCCGTTGTTTTTTTGCTGATAATGGCTCGGCGGCTGTTGAAGTTGCCTTAAAAATGAGTATGCACTATTGGCATAATCAAGGCGAAAAACAAAAAACACGTTTTGTGTCCTTGCAAGGTAGCTATCATGGCGAAACGCTTGGGGCATTAGCTGTGACTGATATTCCGTTGTTTTCGGAAACCTACGCCCCACTACTCAGCCAACATTATCGTGTGCCATCGCCAGATTGGACACAAGCACCCGAAGGCATGACAGCCGAAGCCTTTGCCCGCCAACAATTTAATGCGCTTGAACAACTGTTAATTGAAAAGCACAGCGAAATTTGTGCGGTGATTGTTGAGCCACTGATTCAAGGCGCAGCAGGCATGAAAATGTATCATCCTGTCTATTTGCAGTTATTACGTGCCGCTTGTGACAAATATGGTGTGCATTTAATTGCTGATGAAATTGCCGTTGGTTTTGCCCGTTCAGGTCGTTTTTTTGCTTGTGAGCACGCCAATATTCGTCCTGATTTTTTGTGTTTATCTAAAGCCTTAACCGCAGGTTATTTACCAATGTCGGTGGTTTTAACCACTGAAGCTATTTATCAAGGATTTTATCACCCTTACTCTACACTCAAAGGTTTTTTACATTCACATAGTTTTACCGGAAATCCTTTAGCCGCAAGAGCCGCTTTGGCTTCTTTAGAGTTATTTGCCCTTGATCCACACTTACAACGCCAACAGCAAATTCATCACGTTTGCCAACAAGCCTTAGAGCCGTTAAAAAATCATGCTCATATTGTCAATATTCGACAAACAGGCACGATTTGCGCGTTTGATTTGGTGCAAGACAAAGCAAGCAAAACACCATTTGATTGGCGTGAGCGTCGTGGTTTGCAGGTGTTTCAAGCCGCGTTAGAACAAGGCGTGTTATTACGCCCTATTGGTAATACCGTGTATGTGATGCCACCTTATGTGATGACCGATGATGAATTGCGTTATGTGCTTAAAGTAGCAGGTGATGCGGTGGACATAGCGACCCAAGCACCTGCTAAAGGGAGTGATGTGGGTGTGAGTTTGCCTTGAACTAAATAACACTTAATATCTTATAATTTATTCCAATCCCTACTACGGAAACGCCCCGTTTGGTAGTAGGTCGAAACCAGCTCTATGTAATCTTTGAAGTCTTCGTTTTCAACTAATATTCTATTAACAGACTGCCAGTCAACATCTGCTCTTGCTTTAGCTGGAATCATCATTTCACTTTCGCTAGGATTTTCTGAGTTTAATAAAATAATTCCAATGCCATGCAATGCAGATAACATTCTTAGCTCTTGCTCTACCATCACATCAGAAATCGATGTTGCCACTAAATAGCCTTCATTAGCCCAACTAGAGTTACTTACTGCCTGAAAAAAGCTTTTTCGGACATTTGAGCTATTAAGTTCTTTTTTAACTTCAAATGACCATAAACGAACACTTTGCCCAGCAGCTTGCTTAACACAACTACGAACTAACTCATTCCATTCTTTATCTACTGGTTGCATTGCTACAATGTCAGGATGTAACCATTGATTTCCACCTGTCCCACGAGTATTTTTTGATCTCTTTTCATCAATTCTTTGGCAATATAAATTTAGCTCAGTTTTTAAATAATCAATTAAAATTGGATATAAATCTTTTTCCTGTAAAGTATTGCGTCCATCATCAACAAAGTCATCATCTTGAGATAGTGTTGTAATTTGATTATTGTCTAAAATCTTTTCAATATCATACCAATAAACTCGTGGTCGAGGTTTATCTCTCCAGCAAACATTAGTATCAGATTTTAATATCTGATCTTTCTGAGAGCCAATTTCAGCTATGATTTGAGAAATAAATGACTTCTCATCATTAAAACGAGGATTAGCTCTTTTTTCTTTATAGTCTTCTGGATATTTTGCTACGATTTGCTCAGCTATCTGCTTAGCATTAAATTTTTCATTAGGATTTTGTTTTAGAAATTCAATAATTTTTTGTGTTTGTGATAATTTAGACACGCTGACATCCCCAAAAGTAGTTATTATCATTTTCTTACAAACGATTTCATATAACACTCTTTTTATTCTATAGTAACTTTTATTGAAACACACCATGACCCGTCTCTACACCCCTACTCCCTTATCGCTCAATACCGAAATTGAACTGCCTGAAGAAGCTGCCCATCATTTTATTAAAGTCTTACGCGCGCACGTTGGCGATAAAGTCTGTTTATTTAATGGTGAAGGCGGTGAATATCATGGTCAATTAAGTCGTGC
>NZ_CALETI010000360.1 GCF_937920075.1 uncultured Agitococcus sp. | reverse complement strand
GAAGAAAACTTTAGCATGAGCTTAGAAAGCGCGGGTACAATCACTTATACAGCGGTTGTTTAACAGGTGATTTATGAGTAACAGAGGTATCATTAACATCACTTTAGGCGGTATTGAGTTTGACTTAGTGCCGAGCCTAGAGAATTTAGATAATTTAGAGGCCGCTACTAATAAACCTATTTACATGGTGGCATCTAACCCTAAATTATCCGACAGTATCAAAGTTATCCTATCTTGTGCTAAGCCTAAGTTTGGCAATTACCCGACTTGGTTTAATGCTCAGGGCGTATATGAGCAGATTTGCAAAGATAAGCAGATTATGGATGTATCACTTCAAGTCGTTAAGTTTTGCACCAATATTTTAACCGCAGGTAGCGATACCGACATTAAAAACGTGGGTGCGGACGAAAACGAGGGAAAGTAAAAAAAGGCAGCATTTGGCATCAGTTATGGGCGAGTGCTGTCACATTTTTAAACATTCAACCGCGTGATGCTTGGTCTTTGACAGTCTGTGATTTTTGGATGTTGTGGGATGCGTACTTGGACAAAGTGCAAATTCAAACAGGCAACAACTACACAAGACCGATGACAATGGCTGAGTTCAACGAGCTTAACGATTATTTGGATGAGTTACATGGCAACAACTGATGATCTAGTTATAAGTATTCGTGCCGATTTGGATACACTTAATCGTCAGTTGCAGCAAGTTGACCGACGATTAAATAACACACAGCAACAAGGCAAACAAACAGGCCAATCTATTGACGACAGTTTTAGTGGTGCAAGTGATGCTGTCACAAAAATAGCGGCTGCTATTGGTGTCGCTGTCGCTGCTATGGGTGCAATGGCCGTAAGTGTCGCTAATAACGTCCGTGAGTTTAATTCACTCGCAAACAGTCTAGGTTTATCTTATACGCAATTAGAACGATTACAGTCTATTAGCTCAAAAGCCAATCTCGAAACGGATATGATGATTGACTTAGCAAAAACGCTTAACGAGCAAATAGGCGAAGCGGCTAACGGCAATAAAGATTTCGAGGAATCATTTAGCCGCTTAGGTTTATCAATGGATGATTTGCTCAAGATGAGCGTTGACGAGCAATTGCTAACAGTTGCAGGCGCATTAAGCGAGGTCACGAACCAAGCCGACAAAGCGCAAATAGGCGCGACATTATTTGGCGATAATTGGCTTCCTGCATTAAAACTCACAGAACAAAACGTAAAAGAATTAGCAGATCAATATGATAAGTTTGGTCAAAAACTTGACGATACTGATGTTACAAGACTGATTGAATTAGATGAAGCTTTTGACGGCTTAGTTGATAACGTAACGCAAATATCTAAAAAAATATCATCAGATTTAGCACCTGCCTTAACCGTTGCCATTGATAAGTTTAACGAGTTTTTAGGTGCATCAAAAACAACAGACTATGAAGCAAAAATATCTTTATTAACAGATATTACTATTCAATTTAGCGGAGTTGTTGTTAATGTTGCTAGCGTTATTCGCGGCGCGTTTGAGTTAATTGGTGCAGCCATAGGAACGGTAGGGGCAACATTAGGCGGTATTGGTGTACCTATTTACGCTTTAATTGATGGCATTGCATCAACTATTGGGTTTATTGTTAAGGGTTATCAAGAGCTTTACAATGTCTATGCGCGATTTAATGAAAAAGAACCCTTAAAACTAATTGAACCGCCAAACGGCGCATTAGTTGAGGGTTATATTAAGGTATTGCAGGACGTAGCAGGGACAGGCCGCGAATTATTAGCAAAAGGTACAGAAAACTTTTTAGACGGTATCACAGGCAAGGCAGGCGAGAAGGTTAAGGAAGAAATGGAGGCGGCTGCTTTAGCAATGGGCGGCACATCAACAGAAACAAAATCATCACCGACAAGCGGCACATGCGCAGGCGATGAAGAAGCCAAAAAGAAAGCCGAAGAACTCCGCAAAGCAGCTCAGGAATACTTAAAATCGTTAGCTGAGTCAAACATGACAGAGCTACAGCTTAACGAAC
>NZ_CALETI010000359.1 GCF_937920075.1 uncultured Agitococcus sp. | reverse complement strand
AATTAAAATAGCTTCTACACCTGTACGCGCATAACGAGTGACTTCCATATGCACTTTGGTTACTAAAGGACAAGTTGCATCAAAAACCTTTAAGCCACGGCGTGCGGCTTCATTTTGTACCGCTTGCGAAACACCATGTGCGCTAAAAATCACAATTGTACCATCTGGCACTTGATCTAATTCATCCACAAATACGGCACCACGTTGACGCAAATCATCAACCACAAATTTGTTATGCACGACTTCATGACGTACATAAATAGGACGACCAAAGACTTCTAAAGCGCGATTGACAATGGCGATTGCTCGGTCAACCCCTGCACAAAAACCACGAGGATTAGCTAAATTAATCTCCATAACTCATCTCAACCTTTAAGAGTGAATGGTTGTTCACTGACATCGCGAACACTAATGATGTCTACTTCAAAAAGCAAGTCTCTACTGGCTAAAGGGTGATTAAAGTCCACTATCACTTGCTTATCTGTGATTTCTTTTACTACGCCTGCTAGCTCTGCTTTGCTTTTATCGGCAAACGAGACAACTAAACCAACACTTAATTCATCAGCAAATAAATTTTTGTCAAACGTTTGGACATTGCCTTCTTGCCATTCGCCAAAACCATTTTTAGCTTCAATAAAAATCGAACGTTTATCCCCTGCTTTTAAGCCAAAGATGGCCTTTTCAAAGCCTTCTAATAAACTACCATCACCCACGGTAAAACTGACAGGCTGTTCACGCTCACGTGTGGTATCTAAGAGTTGGCCATTGGCCAAACACACCGCAAAATGCAAGGTGACGACTTTATTTGCGCCAATACGTTGAATGATTTCGTCAGTCATTATTTAGATACCTGTCGTTTTTGCTCAAAAAATATAGAATCTATGATTAACATGATTGCACCCACGGTGATGGCACAATCGGCAACGTTAAAAATAGGAAAATGCCATGTTTGATAAAACACATGGATAAAATCAATCACATAACCATAAGTCATACGGTCATATAAATTCCCAATTGCTCCGCCTAATAAGAAGGCAATGGCAAAGGCTAAAAATTTGGCATTTTTTTCTAGTTTTACTAGCCAAATGGTCAAACCTAAACTGACAACAACGGCTATGCCTGCAAAAAACCAACGCTGCCAGCCACCTGCGTCATGTAAAAAGCTAAATGCTGCACCATAGTTATAAGCCAAAGTCCAATTTAAAACAGGTAGCAGTTCAATCGACTGGCCTAACTGTAATTTTTGGTTAAAATATAGTTTCGTCACTTGGTCGATAACGATAATGATAATACTTAACAACAACCAAGTTAAGTTTTTTAAATGTAAAGATGACATTACTTAATGTTCTCTCAAATTAGAGCTTCATAGACAAATGATTTATTCAAAATAAAGCCCTCTTTGAGAGGGCTTTATTGATTAGGCAAAATGTCGAATTTCGCCCTGCCCTGCAACGTTTTCTACGCAACGCGCACAAACTTCTGGATGTTCGGCATGACTACCCACATCGGCACGGTAATGCCAACAGCGCACACATTTGGTGTATGTTGATGGGGTCACTTTAACGTTTAAGCCTACTACATCGGTTACTTGTCCTTCGCCATTTTGGTCGGACAAGGTTGCGCTTGAGGTAATTAACACAAAACGTAACTCATCGGCCAATAAAGCTAAACGCGCTTTTAATTCAGGGGTAACATATAAAGTCACTTCGGCAGATAAACCCGAACCCACTTCTTTGCGAGTACGTGCTTCTTCGATTTCTTTATTAACCGCTGTTTTCACGGCCATTACCTGTTGCCAATAAGCACGAGTCAACATGGGTTGGCTGTCGTCTTCGGGTAAAGTCGCTAAACCTTGATACCATTCGGTCAAGAATACTGACTCAGCACCTGCTTGTGGAATTTCTTGCCAGATTTCGTGAGCTGTAAAACTCAAAATAGGCGCACACCAGCGTACTAAAGCTTGAATGATATGATACAAGGCGGTTTGGGCTGAACGACGCGCTAACGAATCAGCCTGTGTGGTGTACTGACGATCTTTAATAATGTCTAGGTAAAAACTACCTAAATCTAAAGAACAGAAGTTATGTAGCTTATGGTAAATATTATGGAATTCATAAGCTTCATAAGCTGCGATAATTTCGGTTTGCACCTGTGCTGCTTTATCAACTACCCAACGATCTAAAGCCAACATGTCATTGGTTGGCACAAGATGTTGTGCAGGATCAAAACCTGCTAAGTTGGCTAATAAGAAGCGCATGGTGTTACGAATACGGCGATAAGCATCACTCATCCGTTCTAAAATGACTTTAGAAACAGACATTTCACCACTGTAGTCGGTGGCAGCCACCCATAAACGAATAATGTCTGCACCAAGGGTTTTCATAATGTCTTGTGGTGACACAACATTACCCAAGGATTTAGACATTTTGTGGCCTTTTTCATCCACCGTAAAACCATGCGTTAATACCGTTTTAAATGGCTTATCACCATTCGCGGCTAAAGCGGTTAATAAAGACGATTGAAACCAACCACGATGTTGGTCGGAGCCTTCTAGATATAAATCGGCAGGATAACGCAAATCTGGACGAGTTAAGACACAAGAATGTGTTACACCAGAATCAAACCATACGTCTAAGGTATCAGTAACTTTTAGGTAGTTTTCTGCTTCTGCCCCCAATAAAACCGCCGCATCAATATCCCACCATGCGTCAATACCTGCTTTTTCAACTTCAAGCGCAACCTTCTCGATCAAGTCGATGGTTTGTGGGTGTAACTCGCCTGTGATTTTATGGACAAATAAAGCAATTGGTACACCCCACGTCCGTTGACGTGAAATACACCAATCAGGGCGGCCTTGCATCATGGATACAATACGTGCTTTACCCCAATTGGGTAACCATTGTACTTCGTCAATCGCTTGCATCGCTGCATCACGTAAGCCTTTTTGTTCCATGCTAATAAACCATTGTGGCGTTGCACGGAAAATAATGGGGGTTTTATGACGCCAGCAATGTGGGTAACTGTGTTTGATTTTAACGTGTGCTAATAAACGGTTATTGGCTTTTAGCGTTTCAATGATTGGCTCATTGGCCTTGTTAACGTGCATACCTGCAAACAAGGGTGTATTTGGCAAAAACACGCCGTTATTATCAACAGGGTTATCAACTTTTAAGTTATATTTTTTGCCCACCACAAAGTCATCATGACCATGACCTGGTGCCGTATGTACCGCGCCTGTCCCTGCATCAGCCGTAACATGTTCACCAACAATCACAGGCACAGTACGTTCATAAAATGGATGTTGTAACGCAACATGCTCAAAAGCTGCACCTGCGACTTCAGCCAACACTT
Organism: uncultured Agitococcus sp.; assembly: GCF_937920075.1. Taxonomy (GTDB): domain Bacteria; phylum Pseudomonadota; class Gammaproteobacteria; order Pseudomonadales; family Moraxellaceae; genus Agitococcus. The sequence goes on along the minus strand of NZ_CALETI010000359.1, from coordinate 3,015 downwards.
GAATATCTTCTGCTTGATAACGCGCCAATGTCGCTTCATACAAGGCTTGGGCTAACACTAAAACACGTGTTTGTTGTTCAATGGTCGCTTGAACGACTACATACACTAATTCAGGATGCAAACTGACCGCTTGGTTAGCAGGCAACGTCCAAGGTGTGGTTGTCCAAATAACAAAATCCACCGCAGCAGGTACGTTGGTCAAATTGCCACGTTGGGCAAAGTCCGCAACATCTTGTACAGCAAATGCGACATCAACCGCATGAGATTGTTTATCTTCATATTCAACTTCGGCTTCGGCCAAGGCAGAGCCACAATCCATACACCAATGCACAGGTTTTAAACCTTGATGCAAATGGCCATTGGCGGCAATTTTGCCTAAGCTACGAATAATGTCCGCTTCTTGTTGAAAATTCATGGTCAAGTAAGGATTATCCCAATCCCCCAACACGCCTAAACGCTGAAAGTCAGCTTTTTGGTTTTCAACATGGCCAATGGCAAAGTCACGACAATGTTGACGAAACTCTTTGGCGGACACTTTATGCCCTGCTTTACCAAATTTCTTTTCGACATTAAGTTCGATAGGCAGGCCATGACAATCCCAACCTGGAACATAGGGCGCGTCAAAGCCTGCTAAGGTTTTGGATTTGATAATAATATCTTTGAGAATTTTATTAACCGAATGACCAATATGAATATTGCCATTGGCATAGGGAGGACCATCATGCAAAATAAATTGTGGACGACCAGCACGTGCTTGACGAATCTTTTGATATAACTTGTTTTCTTGCCAATCCTTTACCCAATTTGGCTCACGCTTGGCTAAATCAGCTTTCATCGCAAAGGCCGTTTCGGGCAAATTTAGCGTGCTTTTATAATCAACAGTCATGTTTTGCTTTACTCACTTAAATTTAATTTAGGACTTGCGCGGTTATCGCTTAACCTCACCCCTGCCCTCTCCTTATCTAAGGAGAGGGAGCTTCATCGCTAATTTTTATGATGAAACTTCCTCGCCTTTTGAGTAGGGGTCAAAATAGTTGCGTGTTGCCAATACATCATTAGCAATCGCTTGTTTTAATGCTTCTAAAGAAGGAAAGTTTGTTTCATTACGCAGTTTGTGACAAAACTGCACACCTATTCGGCGACCATAAATATCGCCGTTAAAATCCAAAATATGCACTTCAATGCGGTTTTCTTTGCCACCCACCGCAGGGCGTGTTCCAACATTGGCTGCACCCAATAAAGGCTCTGGGGTTAAGCCCCATACTTTTACGGCATAAATGCCCGCAACAGGCGAAACATGACGATTTAAACCCACATTAGCCGTTGGAAAATCAAGGGTTCGACCAATTTTGTCACCATGCTTAATATGACCTGCAATCATATAGGGGCGACCTAATAATTGCGCGGCTAAATCAAAATCGGACTCTTGAATGGCTTGGCGAATCCGTGTCGAACTAATGCGTAAACAATCTTTGGCGACTGTTGGGGTATTTTCCACCACAAACGCTTGTTGCTGTAAAAAAGCAAAATCACCCGACCGATCACAGCCAAAACGAAAATCATCACCCACCACTAAATGTTGACAGTTTAGCGGTTGCAACACTTGCTCAATAAACTTTTGTGCGGTTAAACCACGAAATGCCGCATCGAATCTAATAACTAAGACATAATCAATGCCCAAGTCACGTAATACTTCAAATTTGTCACGCCAATCCATCAATCGGGCTGGCGCATTTTTTCCTTGAAAAAATTCTTGAGGCTGTGGCTCAAAATACATGACGACACTGGCTAAGTTTTTCTGACGACTAATGTCTAAGACGCGTTGCAAAATGACTTGATGCCCAGCATGTACACCATCAAAATTACCAATCGTCACCACACTGGGTGGTAATGAAAGATTTGTTAATGTTTGCCAATGTCGAATAAGTTGGGTCATAGTCGTACTAATAAAGCCAAAAAGCGCCAGTATCAGAGCTGCTTATGCAGCTTTTCCAATCTAAACCATCAATTATTGTCTAATCAATGCTCTTAATCAATGCTTTAGCTCACGCCATTTAAAGCCTGTTAAGGTTAATGCCACTAAATAAGTCACTACCCCTGCTACACAAATCGCCAATAAGTACGCTACTTTATGCAAAGCATTTGCATCTAACCAAAAAGCCAAGCTTGGCGTAATCACTAACAACACGGCCACCATGGCGATATTGGCAAAACCATAACGCAACGCTAATACACGCCAATGCTTTTCTAATCTAAAGACATTTTGTTTGTGTAAACCGTGATACAACAAACCTGCATTTAAAAAGGCCGACATGGTACTAGCAAAAGCTAAGCCCACATGTTTAAAGTGCCAAACCAACATTAAGTTAAAAACCATATTGCTAATCATCGCAATAATGCCAATTTTAACGGGTGTTTTGGTGTCTTGGCGCGAATAATAACCCGGTGCAAATACCTTAATTAACATAAAAGCTAAAATTCCACCGGATAGAGCTTGTAAAGCTGCCGCCGACATTGCCACATCATGTGCCGAAAATTTACCATGATGAAATAAAGCGGCAATCATCGGTTCGGCCAAAATCAACATCGCTAAAGAAGACGGCACCCCTACCAAGACAATGACTCGTAACGCCCAATCTAACATGGCTTTAAATTCAGCCTCAGATTTTTCGGCATGTTTTGCCGACAATGAGGGCAAAATGACTGTTGCTACGGCAATGCCAATTAAGCCTAAAGGTAATTCGGTTAAACGCTCTGCGGTATATAACCAAGCCACCGAACCTGACACTAAAAACGAAGCTAAAATAGTATCTAATAATAAGTTAATTTGACTGACAGAGACACCAAACATCGCAGGCAACATTAAGGTAAAAATCTTTTTTACCCCTTCGTCCGCAAAAGCAACTTTAAAACGTGGCAACATTCCTATGTTATATAAAGCAGGAATTTGTATGGCTAATTGTGCCACCCCTGCCAACAACACGCCCCATGCCAAAGCCATAATCGGAATATCAA
>NZ_CALETI010000358.1 GCF_937920075.1 uncultured Agitococcus sp. | reverse complement strand
CTAGAACCATATTAGACGAGGTTTTAGATTATCCGATTGAAGTTATAGAGATGCAGTTAGCCCATGCCGTTAAAGATGCCAACGGACGCGCTTATAACCGTACTAAATACATTAAACAACGCCATGACATGATGCAGCACTGGAGCGATTACTTAGACGATTTACGAGTGGTGGCGGTGTAATATGACTAAACCTATCATTAAAAAAGCTCAAAAGGTTTTTATAAGTTACTCCCCTAACATGCCCGAAAATATACAAATAGAGATTTTATCTATATTAGGAGTGGACAAATCAAACACGGATACAAACGCGCTATTTAATAAAATAAACTATCAAACAGCTTTTTTAGCAGGGGGGCATAATTTAGATAATGCCCCTAGACCAACCGATTTTTTAAATAGCAGTCAAAATCTAAAAAAAACAACTTTTAAACTTCTTAATGAATTAGCAAATCTCAATAGCTATGTTCTTGCGGAGTTGAACACAGAGTTACCACCTAACGATAGTTACCCATCTTTTCCACTTCATGGAGTGGAAAATCAATTAGCAAAACTTATTGACGCTTTAACACAGATTGAAAAAAAGCACTCAAAAAAAGAATCAAGAGGAAGCTCACAAAAACTATCAGCCGTTATAGTTGCGAATAATTTACAGTCTATTTTTAAAGAATATACCCATATAAAACATGAAAATACCAGCACAAGAGATAAGTTTGACCCACTAACACTATATGAAAAAAAAGAAGCTGAATTTATAGCAATAGTGATGAATTTATATAGAAATGCTTGGGATATAAAAAAAGTCAGAAGATTATTAAACGATAACGATAAAAGGGAAAAAAAATGACCTTTTATTGTATTCGAGAGAGATTTTTAAAAAATCTAAGATACCCATGTCTAAACACGTTATATGGGTATAAACATGACAGCACAAGCAAACATACGATTTTTAAGACAAAAAGAGGTGACACATTTAACAGGCATACCACGCCCTACACTGTATTACATGATGGGTTTAGGTAAATTCCCAAAAAATTTATCGCTTTGTAGTGGCGGCAAATCCGTAGCATGGTTAGAAAGTGATGTAATTGCTTGGATGAATGAACGCATTGCAGCAAGCAAGGCGGCATAACCATGACAACCGTAAACGTAATACTTTTAACCCTTAACTTTGGCGTTCTATGTTTAACAAGAGGCATTTATGGACTGTTAAAACTCAGAAAAAGCAAAGGCCGTGACGCACTAACGCCACAGCCTTTTAAACATTAACACCTAGCCTACAGGTAATTAACTATGACAAATTATATCAGTCATGGCGTATTGTCGCCAATTTTTGAAGAAGCCGAAGCCTTTTTAAACGCTTTAGACGGTAAAGACGCACAATTCACATTCCAGACCTTTGATGATGTCAAAGAACGCTTAG
>NZ_CALETI010000357.1 GCF_937920075.1 uncultured Agitococcus sp. | reverse complement strand
CGGCTGCTGACTTGCTTAACTCTAATATCATTGCAAGAGAGTTAGGGTTATCAGACAAGGTGCAAAACGAACACACAGGCGCGAATGGCGGAGCTATTGAAATAAAACAAACGCAAGACTTGACAGACTCAGAGCTAAACGAAGAGCTTGCAAAATATGGCATTACTAACAAATAGACGAAAACTTGAATTATTAAAAGAGCGCAGGTTACGCGATGCTAGGGATAGTTTTTTGTCATATAGAAAACTAATAAACCCAAAGGATAAATGGGGTTGGTGGCAAGAAGAAATAGCACAAGAATTACAACAGTTTTTTAATGACCTGATAAGCGGAAAACGCCCAAAATTAGTCATACAAGCACCTCCTCAACACGGCAAATCCGTTCAGATTATTGATTTTATATCATGGTTAGCAGGTAAAGACCCTGATTGCCGCACAATATACACATCATTTAGCGAGCGTTTAGGTGTTAGAGCAAACTTGCGACTGCAAAGGGTTTATGACTCAACACTCTATAAAGAGATATTCCCAAACACTAAAATAAACAAGTCCAACTCAGTGACAATTAGCGGTCAGTTTTTGCGTAATCGTGAGATTTTGGAATACTGCGACAATTTAGGCTATTTTAGAAATACTACCGTTGGCGGCTCAATCACTGGTGAGGGGTTAGACTTAGGGATTATAGATGACCCGATTAAGGGCAGAAAAGAGGCAAATAGCATAACAATTAGAGATAGTGTTTGGGACTGGTTTACCGATGACTTTTTTACTCGTTTTAGCGAAGATGCAGGGCTATTGTGTATTTTAACTAGATGGCATATTGATGACCCTATTGGTCGGCTTATTGATAAATATCCTAATGTAAAGGTTTTGAGCTATCCTGCACTTGCAGACAAAGACGAAAAAAATAGACGAGAGGGCGAGGCGTTATTCCCTGAGCATAAATCATTAGAGTTTTTGTTAGAGCGTAAAATGATGATGGATACTGCATCATGGTTATCTTTGTACCAACAAACACCTGTTATATTAGGCGGTGAAATCATCAAAGGCGCATGGTTTGGGCGTTATGTTGTTTTGCCACAAATAAAATACCGTAAAATATTTGCAGATACCGCACAAAAAACAAAAGAGCATAACGACTATTCTGTTTTTGAGTGTTGGGGCGTTGGTGATGATAATAAGCTATATTTGATTGATATGATTCGCGGCAAATGGGAAGCTCCATACTTAAAAAGACAGGCCGTTGATTTTTGGAATAAACATAAAAATATAACAACAAGCCCACTACGCGAAATGTGCGTAGAAGATAAAGCAAGCGGAACTGGTTTAATTCAAGATATAAAAAGAGAGGCAAAGATACCAATCAAAGCAATACAAAGAAGTATTGACAAACTAACAAGAGTGCAAGATGTTGTTTCATACATTGAATCGGGTTATGTTATGATACCTGAGAATAGCTCTTTTGTTAGTGATTTTATTACAGAGTGCGAGTCATTTACAGCAGATAACGCTCATCAACATGATGACCAGATAGACCCGATGTGTGATGCTATCAGCGATATGTTAGCAAAACACAATCAATCAGAACCACGAGTGAGACGGTTATGAGTAAAAAATGGTGGCAGTTTTGGAAAGGCGAACAAAAGAGCAACGCCTTAGGTGTGCTTATTCGCCAATCGAGCAACTTTACAGCTTATAATTTTGTCCAGTT
>NZ_CALETI010000356.1 GCF_937920075.1 uncultured Agitococcus sp. | reverse complement strand
GCAACAGGCATTTCGATATCGTGCAATAAACGATTGAGTGATGGCTCAGCCAATAATTTAGGCACAAATAACTCTTTGAGTCTTAAGGTAATATCGGCATCTTCACAGGCATAATTGCTCGCTGCGTCAATTTCTATTTGGTCAAACGTCAGTTGTTTTACGCCTTTGCCTGCTAGTTCCTCAAAAGTCGTGGTTTGATAGTTAAGATAATGTTTGGCTAAATCATCAAGATTATGGCGAGTAGCGGTGGCATCTAACACATAAGAAGCGAGCATGGTATCAAAGACAATACCTTGTAAGTTAATGCCATGATTAGCTAACACATGGGTATCGTATTTTAAGTGTTGACCAATTTTGCCAATATGCGGATTTTCTAACAGTGGTTTGAGTTGTTTTAATACCGTATCACGGTCGAGTTGTTCGGGCGCACCTAAATAACTGTGTGCAAGTGGCACATAGTAGGCTTCACCCACCACTAAAGACACCGAAAATCCAACAATCCGCGCTTCTTTATAATTTAGGCTAGTGGTTTCGGTATCAAAGGCAAAAGCAGGGGCTAAATTAAGTTTATCTAACAGGGCTGACCATGCCGAAGTTGTCGTAACCGTATGATATTTAGTGCTAATCGGTGGGGCTTCGGGTTCACTTTGTTCATCCAGTGTCGGTAGAGCAGACGCATCTACACTCGCTAATAAAGCATTAAACTCAAAACGTTGATAAAGCTCTTTTAAAGCAGCGTGATTGGCTGTTTGACGAATTAGCGCATCAGGATGCACTTTTAAGGCTAATTGGCAATCAATGGTGGCGAGCTGTTGGCTCATCGCGACTTGTGGCAAGCTATTTCTAAAGGTTTCACCGACTTTACCTTTAATACTGGCGGCATTGGCAATTAAATTGGCAATCGAGCCATGCTCTTGTAACCACTTAACCGCCGTTTTTGGCCCTACACCTTGCACACCCGCAATACCATCAGAAGAGTCGCCAACTAAAGCCAAATAATCAATAATTTGACTCGGTTTAACGCCAAACTTTGCCTCTACGCCTGTTGTGTCTAGCACCGTATCCATAAACGGATTAACAAGGGTAATACGCTCATTCACCAATTGTGCCATGTCTTTGTCGCCCGTTGAGATAATCACATCCCAACCATGACTGGCTGCTTCAACCGCTAATGTGCCTAAAATATCATCCCCTTCGACGCCTTGCTCTAATAACACAGGCAAACCCATCGCCCGTACAATGTCTTGTAAAGGGGCAAATTGTGCTTTTAAGTCATCGGGTGTAGGCGGACGGTGGGCTTTGTAATCAGCAGATAATTCATGTCTAAAGGTTGCGCCACCTGCATCAAAAACAACAGCAACATGGCTAGGTTGATATTGTTTGAGTAATTTATTGAGAGCGTTTAACGCGCCTTTAATTGCACCTGTCGGTTGGCCGTCTTTGGTGGAAAGGGGGGGCAGAGCAAAAAAGGAGCGATAGATATAAAACGAGCCATCGACCAAAACAAGCGGCTTACGAGACATGAGTGCGTATCCAATAAACAAATGTAATAAGGCCGAATTATAGACGGCTTAGGGTTTAGATAAACGATTTCTATATTTAAGACGACAAATTAATTCGTTGTTGGTAGTTGTTCCAACTGTCTTTTAAAATTAAATACCGCACATTCAGGCTTTAAGGTATATAAGGCAGCAGGTCGGCCAGCCCCTTCTTGTTTAATTTGACCAGTTTCATTTAACACTTGTTCGCGTTCCAAACGCCGTCTAAACGATTTTTTCTCAATCTCATGTCCCATAATAATTTCATAGGCACGTTGTAGTTCGGTGAGGGTAAAAGGTGAGCTAATTAAATGGGCAGGAATTAAGGTATATAACACTTTAGCGCGAACACGCTCCAACGCTAAGCTTAATAATTGCCGATGATCAAAAGCCAAGTCTAAATTTAAAGCCAAATTCACCTCACACCATTGGCTGAGTTCTGTGCCTGTTTGCAATAACTCAACATAAGGAATGAGGGCAAAATACACCGCCGTCATTGACCAACCGCGAGGATCACGTTGCCCATTACCAATAGTCGCTAATTGTTCCAAATAGGGTGTAGCCACACCAGTTTTTTTGCTTAATGTTCGTAATGCGGTATTTTCTAGGTGCGTATCTTGTTGAATATCAATAAAACCACCTGCCAATGCCCATCTATCTTTGTGGGGATAATCTTTACGTTTAACCAATAACACTTTTAAGGTTTGTTGGTGCAAGGTAAAAATACAGACATCCACCGAAGCCAATGGCACAGGATAATCATGAATATTATAAGCCGCCAAAAATTCGGCTTCGGAGTTAAAAGTGGTCATGGCAGTGATGGCTCAAAAATTTTTTAAATTATAACCTTATTAGCACTGACGCGGTTATCGCTTATTTGCTCACATTTCAACCGTTTTCAACGGTTTTATGCTCACAAAACGCACTAATTTCGATGAAATGCGTAAGTGCAGTAAAAATCAGCTTGACAATTAGTGTCTTTAAGACAATAATTAAGTCGTCAAGATTAAGTAGGGATTCTACTTAATCCTAAAAGCTAAATTGGATAGACCGATTTAGTCGTGAAATTTAAATCAATGTTGGGGATTCCATCATGAGCAACATCTTATTAAATGCCGATTCTTATAAAGCCTCACACTATGTGCAATATCCTGCTAATACCACTGTGGTTTCTAGTTACATTGAATCCCGTGGTGGCATGTTTGAGCAAACTTTATTTTTTGGCTTGCAGGCTTTTATTAAACAAACGTTATTAAAGCCGTTTACTCAAGCAGATATTGATGAAGCAGAAGCGGTATTAGTTGCTCATGGTTTACCGTTTAACAAAACAGGCTGGCAATACATTTTAGACACCTATAATGGTTATTTGCCGATTGAGATTCAAGCCGTACCTGAAGGCTCATTGGTTAATACCCACAACGTCTTAGTGCAAGTCAAAAACACCGATGACAATTGTGCATGGTTAACCAGTTATATCGAAACAGCTTTGTTAAGAGCGGTGTGGTATCCGACCACAGTGGCCAGTGTATCGTATGCTTGCAAACAAGTAATTGCCCGTTATTTAGCACGAACAGCCGATAACATGGAGGGTTTACTTTTTAAGCTCCACGACTTCGGCTCAAGAGGCGCAAGCTCCTTCGAGTCCGCCGCATTGGGTGGTATGGCGCACTTAGTTAACTTTATGGGCACAGATACGTTAAGCGCGATTGTCGCTGCACGTCGTTATTATCAAGAGCCAATGGCAGGTTTTTCGATTCCTGCCGCCGAACACAGCACCATTACCAGTTGGGGTCGTGATGGCGAACAAGCTGCGTATGCCAATATGCTCAAACAATTTTCGGGGCAAGGCAAATTGGTGGCGGTGGTTAGCGATTCTTATGATTTGTGGAATGCGATTGATAATTTGTGGGGTACAGAGCTACGCGATGCGGTGATGAATAGTGGTGGCACATTAGTGATTCGTCCTGATAGTGGTGACCCTGTGCAAATTGTGAGCACCACCATTGAAAAGTTGATGGCGAAATTTGGTTTTCGTACCAACAGCAAAGGTTTTAAAGTGTTGCCTGATTGTGTACGGGTGATTCAAGGTGATGGTATTTGTTTAAGCAGCATTGAAGCGATTTTAGTCGAAATGACAAAACGCGGTTTATCGGCAGATAACATTGCCTTTGGCATGGGTGGCGAGTTATTACAAAAGGTTAATCGTGATACCCAAAAATTTGCCATGAAAGCCTCTGCGGTGTGTGTTAATGGTGTTTGGCGTGATGTGTTTAAAGACCCAATTACTGACAGTGGTAAACGTAGCAAAAAAGGTCGTTTGGCTTTAGTGAAAAATAGCGAAGGTCAATATCAAACCATTCGTGAACAAGATTTAGGCCAACAACAAAATCAATTACGAGTGGTTTATCGTAATGGTGTATTGTTGGTTGATGAAAGTTTGGCAAAGATTAGAGCAAGGGTTACACACTGTATATGAAAAATCTATCTAAACCTACTTATTTAGGTTGTT
>NZ_CALETI010000355.1 GCF_937920075.1 uncultured Agitococcus sp. | reverse complement strand
TAAAACGTGATTTTAATGATGAGTTAGAACAAGCGATTTATCAATTATGGCAAGGTTGCTTACAACCTTCGACAATGACTAGCCTACGTTAGCGCAAGCTATTTAAACTAAGACTGCCCTGACAACTTTTGGCTTCTAAACTATAGTGATCTGTTAATTGGCTTAAAACGCCTTGCCGTCTTAATAAATTGATGTGTTTATCAATAGCTGCACTATAGGCAACGGACTGTGGTGTTTTTTTAGCAATGCCTAAGCGATAAGTTTTTGTTGCCCCTTCTAAATTAATACATCCCATATTACTAAATTGATAAAGCTGTTTTTTGATGGCATTTTGCAATACTGCCGCTTCAATAATAAAAAAATCACATTGTTTGTTATTTAAAGCATCCAAAACATTTTGTATTGAATCTAAACGACGAATCGCTAAAAAATCTGCCAACACACCATAGTTATAACCTTGTATACCACAAAATTGCCGAGTCTTAATATTTTGTCTTAAATTTGCTACATCTACGCGGCCATTATCATAAACTAAGCTATATTTTAATTGATACAAAGGCTGGCTAAAATACAAATAGCTTTGTCTTTCTGGAGTCAAACTAACATCTAAAACCATATCACACTGTGCATTTTTTTGATAATTTTTGGCGCGTTGATGCACTTCTGCCCACGGCAATCTGACAAACTCATAGTCCAAACGCAAATAAGATAATACCTGTGTTGCAATATCGACTGTATAACCTGTTAACTGATTATCTTGTTCAGAAATGGGATAACTATATGGCGGCCAAGGGTTTTCATCTAAACAAACTTGCCACTTAGCCGCTTGTACTTGCGAAGCTGCCAAACAAATACCAACACCAGCTAACCACAAAAAACTGCGGCTAATTAATGTTAAGTGTTTGCTGACACTTGATAGGGTTAACATCATATTCCTCTGCCAATACAGCAATATCTTTGCTTAATGTGCCGATTGCTTGCTGTATTTGCCCGACAAAATTGCTGGCATTAGGCACATGCTTAGATACCGCAATATGATAACTTTTTTCGGTGCCTGATAAGCGAATACAACCAACAGGTGGCACTTGGTATTGGTTGGCACGTTGGCCATAACGCATCAATACTCCTTCGGCCACAAACACATCACACTCTTTGGCTTTAATATTAAACATCACATCTTTAATTGTATTATGTTCTTGAATTTTTAGTTGTTTATTTAATGCGCCATAATCTACATTTTTAACACCACAAACATTAAATTTATTCATATCAGCAAGGTTTTTTATACCCAAACCTGACATATAGGTTTCCCAGTTATAAACCAAATCAAAATGTAAGCGATAAATTGGATGGGTTAACAGAACACTTGATTCTAAACTACTGCCTTTTTGTACATCTAAAGCAATATCACAACCTGCATTTGGGTTGGCATCTTGCATTTTTTTAGCAATCTCGGCACTAGAGACTAATTTCACCGCATAAGGTATCGCCATCGTTTTAAGTGCTTTTTGAATAATGTCTAAACTATAACCTTTTAACTTACCCGCACCTTGTATTTTTTCTGAATAGGCAAATGGTGGATTAGGTATTTTATCAACACAAATTTGTAATGGTGCGGCGTATGCCGAAGACGTCATCAATATCAGCAACACAGGACTAAAACGTAAATTAAAAGACATATAAACCCTCCGATTTTTATAATGAATGGATTGAGGGCATCCTTGCGAAACTATCTGTTCTATTCAGTCTAGCGTGTTTGACAATCAGTGTCGAGAATGATTACTTAATAAACAACCCAACACGACTTGACAAAAACACAAAAGCCCTCTAAATTAGTGAACATATGTACACCAATTTAGAGGTTTATCATGTCTGACAGCGAAATAATGAGTATTAAAGACACATCTAAAAACAACAATTACTCTAATACCATTGAACAGGCAAGCTCTATTATTCATGTTGCCATGCGCGGTGCACAAGAGTTAACTCATTTGGTTGCAGAAGTACATAGTACCATTAATGCCTTACCCTCACCTTTTAACAAACATCATCAACCCAGTGCCAAATACGCACCATTCCCTTATAAAATTGTGTCCACTGCTTTTTCTTTATTAGCCAAGTTAAGCCATATTTTAGCTCCTCAATCCACAGAATTTAACAATCCTTTGGCGGTGCGTTCTCAGGCTGCTTTTAATGGGGTTTCTGGTGATAAATTAGAGTTTTGGGATAGTCCTTTAGCCATTCCTTTATCTTTGCGTGGTGAAAACGGCGACTTTTTAGACGTAGCGTCTTGGGCAACTGACCCAGCCAAAGGTTATGTGATTTTTTTACACGGTTTATGTGAAAGCGATTTAGATTGGCAACGTGGTCAACATCATCAAGATTTTTATCATGAATTAGCCCAATCAGGCTACAAAGTGGCGTGGTTACGCTATAACACAGGTCGCGCTATTCATCATAATGGCGAAGAATTTGCTCAATTATTACAAGATCATTTTGCCAACCAAGGCAAACCCATCGTGTTAATTGGCCATAGTATGGGTGGTTTGGTGATGCGTAGTGCGATGGACTGGGCAGAAAAACAACAACATACTTGGTTAAGCCGTATTAGCCATGCCGCTTATTTAGGAAGTCCACATTTGGGCGCACCGTTAGAACGTTTAGGCAATAAAGCCAATAACTTATTAAACATTACCCCTTATACTCGCCCTTTTATGCGTTTGGGCAATATTCGTAGTCGGGGCATTAAAGATTTACGTTATGCGCGAATTACCGAAGACAATATTGTGCCGCATTTACCTGAGCATATTGAGCATTTATTAATTGCTAGCTTGTGGAAATCTGAACTGAATTATGATGTTTTAGGCGATGGCATTGTGCCAATGAGCAGTGCTTTAGCCCAAGATGAGCAAGGGGATGTATTGTTTGCCCCTAAACTTAATCGTGTGACGTTTAGCGATATGAGCCATTTAGCCATGCTTAGTGATGAACGCATTTATCAACAGTTGCGCCAATGGTTAAAGTTTGATTTATGAATACTGCTGATTTAGCCGCTTTTATTGAAGTTGCCCGTTTTGAATCATTTTCATTAGCGGCTGAAAAATTACATTTAACCCAACCTGCGATTAGTAAACGTGTGCAGAATTTGGAAGAAACCTTAGCGGTTAATTTGTTTGATCGTGTAGGTCGCAAAGTACAACTCACCGAAGCTGGCCGAAATTTGTTGCCTCGTGCCAAACAATGGTTACTGGATTTTGAAGAAATTAGAAACAGTGTGACTAAACTGCAAGGTGATGTGGCAGGTATTTTAAAAATTGGCACCAGTCATCATATTGGTTTACACCGTTTGCCACCTACTTTGCGTGCTTTTTCGCAAGCTTATCCGCAGGTGCGTTTAGATATTCAATTTATTGATTCCGAAGCGGCTTATGAATCGGTGTTAAGTGGTGATTTAGAACTGGGTATTGTTACGCTGCCACCTGTAGCGGATCCGCGTTTGTTAACCGAAAAAATTTGGGATGATCCTTTGGCGTTTGTTGCAGGTAAAGACCATCCTTTGGCCAACAAAGCCAATATTCAATTGGCGGATTTAACAGGGCATCCTGCCATTTTGCCGTCATTAAACACCTTTACCCGACAAATTGCTGCTGAGCTGTTTAAAAGTTCTGGTTTAGAATTAAATGTCACCATGACCACCAATTATTTAGAAACGATTCGGATGATGGTGTCGATTGGTTTGGGTTGGAGTGTGTTGCCTGCCAGCATGGCCAATGAAGAAATGGTGGTATTGCCTTTAGCCGAAGCAGCAAAAATGCATCGTGATTTGGGCGTGGTTTATCATCCCCGTCGAACCTTGTCTCGTGCTGCAAGTGCTATGTTAGCGGTGTTGCGGGAGCGAAATTAGTTGAAGCTTTAAGCGGATATGTTTACTCTGTTTGGCAATTTATAACTACAACGCGTATTACCCTATGATTGCCAAATTTTGCATTGTGTTAAGCTTTTTAACCTTAGCGGCTTGCCAAACTGTCCCGCAACAAACAACCGTTATTGTTCCACCGCCTCCCCATGCCAATATCAATCAACTGTTAACGGTTAGCCAATTTCGTACACCGCTTTTTTATTTAGAAGCGCCATTGTATGACCCCGAAGTTAAAGAATGGATTCCACAAAAATTTTTAGATGATGTGCAAAAAAGCATTGATGACACGATTAACTATCCTTATACCGACACACAGTTACGTTTAGCTCTGTCGCAAAAATTAAGCAGTGCAGAAACACAGCAAGTAATTGATTTTTATCAGTCAACAACAGGCCAAAATATTTTACAAGCTGAACAAAGTTTTAGAGAGCGGGTTAATTTAAGCTCTGATAGCACGGCTTTAGCGGCTGATGTTATTAAAGCTACGTTGTTATCAACCATGCTGCATAATGTGTTTATGAGCAGTGTTGATGCGGTGATTAGTCGTTTAGATAGTTATGAGTGTTTGGCGATTCGGCAAATTCCTGGTTCTAATATTGGCTTGTTAATGGCAAAACGTCATAAAGTGGCTTTTATGGAGCGGCAGGTGCAACGCTCATTGAGTAATTTATATTTGAATGTGAGTGATGCCGATTTGCAAGCGTATTTGCAATTTGCCCAAAGTGCGGTTGGACAAAAATATTTTAAGGCGCGTAATGAGGCGATGTTGAGTATTGGTAAGGAGTTTGGTGAGCGTGTGGCAGAGGCAATTGCCCCTGCTTTGCCAAATTGTATGGGTAGTTTTAAGGTGAGTTCGTAGGTTTGATGTAGCGAAAAAACAGGATTAAAGATTAAGCATTTAATCCTGTTTTTTGTGATGATTCATATAGGTTACTTTTACTATAACTCTATTTTCGGTGCATTTATAAGTTGCCCTGATAGCCAAAATTGTCCTTGCACTATTCCCATTACAACAGGCTCTTTCTCAAAAAATCTAATGTCAGCAACAACATCAATTTCACCACCCAATGTATCAATAAGCAGCCAATAAAACTCTTCGTGTGTCAATTCATTAAGCTTTCTTTCGTATTGCTTAATAATGCCTGTAAAAATACTGAATGCTTGAGGTGGATCAGGGTCTTTTTCTTCAAACGAAAAAAGTCCACTTGGAACAAAAGATTGAGTCGCCCATTTGGGTTCAGAGGTTTGGCTTTCGTTATATTGTTGTTCGTTATCGTAAATACTTAATTCTTGTGCAAATGCAGTCAGTTGAATTTCAAAGTTTTTAGGAAAATCAATTTGCCCTATAGTTTTGAAGTCAGGTAAGTCAAAAACAAAAGGATACAGACCACTATCTGGATTATTTTTCTCTGAAGGGTCTGCCCAACCATAAAAAGCACCATCAAGTTCGCTTTCAGGTCTTTCAACTGTATTTATCAAGCAAACTGTCCTTTTGCTTTTACCTTTAAAGTGCGGATTTACACCTAAAAATTCGTTATTTTTATTGAATTGTATAAATAACTCAGCCCCTGAATTATCTGAAAATACTGAATAAACTCCTTCTTTTACTTT
>NZ_CALETI010000354.1 GCF_937920075.1 uncultured Agitococcus sp. | reverse complement strand
AATCAGCCAAAGAAGCATTAGCTTTGCAGCGCGAACAGTTTGAATTTAACAAGAAACGCTATAACGACTACAAAACCATGTATGGCGGCCTAGAGCAGATGCAAGTTGATGCAGCCAACAAGGGCGTGGTTGCTGACTTAGGCGGCGTAACGTCTCGTGCAACAGGCGATGTGGCTACACAATTTACTAATGCCGAAGAAGCACAGCGCAGACAGCAACAACGCTTAGGCATTAACCCTAACAGTGGTCGTGCTGATGCTATGGGTCGTCAAATGGGGCTGTCTAAAGCATTAGCTACGGCTGGCAACATCACCACAAACCGCGAAGCCGAAAGACGCAATGCCGAGCAACAGACTTGGGATAGACGTTCTTATGTAAACAATCTTGGCATTAACCAAATGAATATGTCGGCTCAAGGTGTTACTCAGGCAAACAATCAACTAATGAACAATTACAACAATACCGCAGCGCAAAAAAAGCAACAAGCAGGCTCTTTGTTTGATGTGGCGGGTGCTATTGGCGCTCAGTATTTAGGTGGTTTGGGTGCTGCACAACCAAACATTCAGACCTCGGGTATTCCTACTACAAATGTACAGCCAAGCACAGTTTTTCAAAATGCAAAAAAAGCAAATGCGTTATCTCCAATGCTTACAACTGGTTTAAACGGTCTAACTGGGATTAATGAGCTTAATCAATTTCTACCTCAGCAAAAACAAGCTTTTTTGCCTTCTGATTTGTATAGATAATAGGAGTTACTAATCATGGCTATTGCAGGTATTGAAAACTTAGCCACAGGCTTCTTACAAGGTTTAAATGCGCGTAAACAGCAAGAGCGTCAAGACGTTATTGACCAACGCGAAACAGAGCGTTTTGAGATGCAAAAGCAGCAATTCACTGACCAACAGGCTGCTAATGCGTTATCAATGAAAACAAACCAGTTTCAGTTGAATCAGGAGCAAGCTAAGGCTGACAGGGACAAGATACTGCAAGAAAAAGAAGATAACTTTCGCAAGCAATGGGAAGGTTTTGCGCGTCCTTTTGCAATGGGTAATGACCAAGAAGGCTATAACGCATTAGAAAAAACCTATAACGATATTGGCTATATGGGTAAAGGCGCATTTAGGCGCGATGCCAAAGGCAATGTGTTACTTGATGATAAAGGAAACATCACTTTCTTGACTTATGGCGCAGACGGAAAGCCCGTATCAAAATCATTAAACAAAGACAAAATGATTGAGGGGTTTATCAATAGCTATGACCCTATAAAACATTGGGAACATGAACAAAAAACTAAAGCAGAAATAGACAAAGACAACGTCAGTATAATAACGAAGTCAAATTAAGCGGTGTCCAAACAGACAATGCCATTAGACTAAAAAAAGAGACTGAGCGTTATACGCCTCGCTCATTAATTTTTAAAGAAAGTCCTACTGGCACTTATGGCATTGACCCAGTAACAGGCAAAACAATCAGTGTTTTAACGCCTGATGGCTTGCCTATTATCAGCTCAACAACTGAAAAAGAGATGTCGCCTGTTGCGTTATCTATGTTTGACAAAAAGGAAACTGTGACTGAAAAATATGGCGGTGGAACAAAACAAATAACAACAAGAGATGAGCAAGGTTTGCAAGATTTTATGGCTTGGGCAGATGAGAATAATAAACCGCTTACTGTAAGAAGTGTTGGGCAGTGGAAAAATGCAAACAAAAAGAATAAACCTGTGACTACAGAAACAGAAAGCCCACAAAGCAATCAACAAAAGTTGACTGTTAATCAATGGATTAAAAATAGAAACATCACCACAAAAGAACAATTAAGTAGTGCTATTGCAGAACTTAGAAAATCTAATCCAACTTGGTCTAACCAACAGTTAAAACGAGCATTTGTTAATGCTGGAGTAATAGAATAATGGCTAAATTTACATCAGAAGATTTTGACAATGCTTTAGATTTATCAGGTGAAGCGGAGTGGATGGATACTCCCAAAGGAATGGCTAAAGTTTCTAATGAATTAGTGGATAATATTTTAGGTGTTATGGATGACAGCATTATTGGTGATGCTTTGCGAATAGCCAAAGGTAAGCCTACTCGTAGAGAAGTGGAAGACGTAACATCACCATTGTCGCCATTGTCTCGTTTAACCTCACAAGCAGAAAAAAATCGTATTGCCAAAGCGTATTTAGAGGCAAATACGATTTTGCAGCAAGGCCAACAAAAGCTAAAAGAGGGTGCTGATTACTGGCAACAACAAAAATCAGCAAAAGCCAAAGCCCAAGACAAATTAGCAAATGATGCAGTTGGTGCATTAGATGCGTTAGAGGTGTATGCACAAAATCCGAGTTATACGTTAAGAGAAGTTGTTTCACAAGCTCCGCAATTAGTGCCAATGATTCTTGGTGCAAGAGGCTTATCCTCAAAACTAGGTAAAAAATTAACTAATAAATTGGGCGTGGATAATCGCGGAGCAATCGCTTTAGCAGGCGTTGGTTATCAATCGGCTGTTGGTGGTCAACAAGCAAGAGAACAATCACTGCAAGATTCAAAATATGTTAGAGACTACAATGCAGAAGAGGAATTAGCCTTTAATGAGGATAGAGACCCTGACCCCTCTAAAGTCGATAAAAATTCAGGCGCAGCTAGTAGATACCAAGCGGCAAGGATAGCGGCTGATTCAGGTGCAACAACAAGTGCTTTGGCAGGGTTAATCGGCTTAAAAGGAGATGCTGCATTAACAAACTTGTTGATGGGCGAGTCTATCAAAGGGTTAAGCAAACAGGGATTAAAAGCGGCTGGCGGCCATTTAACAAGAAACATTATTGAAGAAACCGTTGATGAGGCTGGTTCGCCTATCGGTGCAAACATAGGCGCACAACAAACTTATGCTCCAACACGCGATACATTTAAAGATGTAGGAAAGCAGGCGGCGGCTGGCGCGGTATTGGGCGCGGGTATGGGTTCTGTACAAGCGGGTAGTTTGTATTTGTTTGGTGATGGTGACAAAAACAACGAAGCACCAACAGCAGATGATTTAGCAAAATCTATTCTTAATTCTGTACCAAAACAGGATATTCCTAAACAATACCAAGACTCTTTTAACGCCTTTGAAGATGCCAAGCAAGCCGAAGCACAAGCACAGGCAGCACACGAAGCTAATCCGACACCTGAAAGCGAGGAAATACTTGCACAGGCCACAGACGCGCGGTTAAAGGCTAATAACCAATTTAGCCAATATGATGCAGCCTTTAAGCAATCGTTTACCGAGCAAGAACAACAAGACCTTTTAGCGAATGATTTAAAAGGCATTGTTGCACGAGCCAAACTAGCCGAAGAAGCCAAGCAAGCCGAGCTAAACAACAAAGCACAACAAGAGGCTTTAGTTAAAGCACAGCGCACCAATATGATTAAAGGTTTATCCGCGTTTGCTGACAATGAAGAAGTATTGCTTAATGAAGTAAATCAATTAGGCTTAGACGATACCCAAAAAGAGTTGTTGTTAAGAGAAGTTTTTGCAGAGCGTAAAAACGCTAAAGCCAAGCCACAACAAGCAAATGGACAGCCTAAAACGCCTTTAGAATTGGCCGTTGATGAACATTTTGATGCTAAAGGCAATCGCAAGGCAAGTGTTATGTCGCCAGATGTTGCTGATAAACATAAAGTGTCTTTAAACGAGTTATTGCTAGCAATTGCCAAGCGCAATAATGATATTAAGATTCAAAAAGCACAGGCAGAAAAGCAAGCTAAAGTTGATGCTTTTAATAAGTCTCAGGCGCAACAAAAGACTAAAGATGTTCAACGTGAAAAATTAACCGAACAACAGCAATTAGAAAACACATTAGCCGAACTTGCCGCAGAAAACGACAC
This sequence comes from uncultured Agitococcus sp., assembly GCF_937920075.1. GTDB lineage: Bacteria > Pseudomonadota > Gammaproteobacteria > Pseudomonadales > Moraxellaceae > Agitococcus. The sequence goes on along the minus strand of NZ_CALETI010000354.1, from coordinate 1,670 downwards.
AAGCTCAATGTTATCTATACTTGAGGGTTACGACAAGACTGAGGCTGACAAGCTATTCAACAATGCGTTTAAGACCGTTGAAACACGCGCTAAAGAAGCAGAAAAAGCAACTAAGGCAAAAGAGGCCGAAGCCAACAAACAAGCACAGGCAAAGAAAAAACAGTCTGCTTTTAATGCAGATATGGCCGCACTATATGAAAGCAATCCCAATGCAACATACAGTGATTGGAAGAATGTCGGTAAAAAGCATGGTGTGACTAGCGCGATTGATTTAGCTAATGCTTGGGCAAGTTTAACCAGCAAGAAGCCAGTAAAAAACCAAGAACAAGCTAAGCCAACTGAACCTTTAACCTTGCCAGCACCTAATAACGTGATGGTGACTGACGCTCAAGGCAATACGACACAAACTACAGAAAACAACGTGCCACAAAAGCCACGCAACAATGATGTTTCTGTACCAAGTGGGTTAAAGGTTGACGTAAGTAATGCAGCCAATACGCAGCGTGACCGTGGCGTTGGTTCTTATATTGGTGATGCTTATATTGTGCGCCAAGATGGTAAACCATTCCCTACTGAGCAAGTAGCACAACAAGCCTTAGCTAACAAAGCAACCAAGAAGCCAAGACGCAAAAATGAGCCAACTGTATCGAAAGACACTCATTCTGTTGTGCCTGTTGAGGGTGGCTATGCGATTGCGCCTGTTGAAGAAGTTAAGCCTGTTGTTAATCAGGAAATGACAGAAAGCAAGCAAGAGCCTACACAAGCAGCTAAACAGAGTAAATCAGCGCGTAGACCACGCTTAGAAGAAGCCTATGCAGAGGTTTTTGCTAAACCTATTGAAGATTGGGATGCAAATGATTTTGCTACTATTGGCGCACAGGCTTATTACCATGATGGTAAAAAACATACTGATAAAGAGCATGATGCTGATAACGCACTTGTACAAAAACTGGTAAAGAGGATTATAAATAATGGAATAAAGCGAGGGGATAGTACAATAGATATTATGCATAAGGTGATGTTTGGTGCTTTTGATGCAACCTTCTTCATTAGGCAGTCAGGTGTTGATGCTCTTGAAGCTTACATTGAAATGCGTAAGGAACAGGTTAACTCAACAACTAGCCCTACTGTAGAACCCATTGTCACTAAAGTAGAACAACCTATTGTTGATGACCTTTCAGGTGAATATGCCCATTCTCAATTCCCTGATGCTACCGCTACAGTTACCAAAACAGAAAAAGGCTATGACATTAACTGGGGAGATGAGGTTCAATCATTTACTGGCAAAAATGCAGCAGAAAAAACACAAGCAGCAATCAAAAAAGAGAATTTTAACAAGAAAAACCCCGACAATGATAATGGCGGTGTACCTGTAGAGCCTGTTGCGCCTAAGCCTGTATCGCCTATAGGCGGTAATAGCGCACCACAGACCGCACCTAAAACCGATGCTGAACAAATTGCGAGCGCAATGGATAAAACTGCACAGGCAATCACTGAGGCGGCACACAACAAAGTTGTTGAGCGTATTAAAAATGGCGAGGAGATTGTTTATAAGCAGCCAGCAGCCATTGAACGCGCAAAACAAGATGAGCGTTATCAGGTTGAAATCAATGACAAAGGCCATGCTGTTGTTAAAAACATCAAAGACTTGAATGGTGAGTGGGTTAAAA
>NZ_CALETI010000353.1 GCF_937920075.1 uncultured Agitococcus sp. | reverse complement strand
AAACCTGCTAAATAAAACAACACAGGGACTTTACCTTGTTGTGCTTGTGGTGGCTGATACACAGCAAAACGCATTGGTAAACCGATAACGCTGGATTGATGTTGATAAAAACCTTGCACACCGCCAAAGCAGGCGTGTGTGCTGCGTGTTTCAAAAGCCGTCATCATTAAAACACCACTACCGAGCGAATCGATTCACCCGCTTTCATCAGTCTAAAGCCTTCGTTAATGTCTTCGAGTTTTAAGGTATGGGTAATCAAGGAGTCAATATTAATTTTGCCTTCCATATACCAATCAACAATTTTAGGTACATCGGTACGACCACGCGCGCCACCAAATGCCGAGCCTTTCCACACCCGACCTGTTACTAATTGAAAGGGGCGAGTGCTAATTTCTGCACCTGCTTCTGCCACGCCAATAATGATGCTTTGTCCCCAACCTTTATGACAGCACTCTAGGGCTTGCCTCATTACTTTGGTATTGCCAATACATTCAAAGCTATAATCTGCACCCCCATCGGTGAGTTGAATAATGGTATCCACCACATTTTCAACGTCATTGGGATTGATAAAATGGGTCATACCAAACTGACGAGCGAGTTCTTGACGCGCAGGGTTAATATCGACACCAATAATTTTGCCTGCACCCACCATTTTTGCACCCTGAATGACATTCAGGCCAATACCCCCCAAACCAAAGACCACGACATTTGCGCCTGCTTCGACTTTGGCGGTAAATAACACTGCGCCTAAGCCTGTGGTGACGCCACAACCGATATAACAAACTTTATCAAATGGCGCATCGGAGCGAATTTTTGCTAGGGCAATTTCGGGAACAACAATATAGTTAGAGAAGGTGGATGTGCCCATATAATGCAAAATGGGTTTGCCATTGAGCGAAAAGCGGCTGGTGGCATCAGGCATTAAACCTCGACCTTGTGTGCTACGAATCGCTTGGCAAAGATTGGTTTTTTGCGATAAACAAAACTTACATTGGCGACATTCAGGTGTATATAAAGGAATAACGTGGTCACCTACTTGTAAGGATTTCACCCCAGCCCCCACTTCAACCACCACTCCAGCCCCTTCATGGCCTAAAATGGCAGGAAATAAACCTTCAGGATCTGCGCCTGATAACGTGTAATAATCGGTATGACAAATGCCTGTGGCTTTAATTTCAACTAAGACTTCACCTGCTTTGGGCCCTTGTAATTCAACTTCTTCAATGGTTAACGGTTGACCTGCTTGCCATGCCACGGCGGCTCTTGTTTTCATGGTTTTTTCCTATCAATTATTAAAAGAATGGCGAATAAATGCCTGTCTTTTGAGGTTTAGTCAATTGCCATTTCTGTGACAAATTCATTTTAGCGTTAAATTTGAGCTGCTTGTGTTATTTTTCTTGACTATAACGCTCCCTCTCCCGATGGGGGAGAGGGTTGGAGTGAGGGGAAGTGTACGCCTAAAGAAAACAGTCAAGTGACACTGTTTTAGTCATCATTGCTCGTTATAATGCCGCTCAGTTTACTTCATGGATATATGTTAATAATGAATCTTTTTAGCCAAAAAATTGCCCAAGAGCTGGCTGTTAAAGCCGAACAAGTTGAAGCTGCTATTCAATTATTAGATGGTGGGGCAACCGTTCCGTTTATTGCTCGTTATCGTAAAGAAGTCACTCAAGGTTTAGACGATACCCAATTACGTTTTTTAGAAGAACGTTTGGTATATTTGCGTGAGTTGGAAGATCGTCGCCAAACCATTATTAATAGCATCAACGAACAAGGCAAATTAACGCCCGAACTCAATGCAAAATTGTTGGCAGCGGAAACCAAAGCCATTTTGGAAGATTTATATTTACCCTATAAACCGAAAAAGACCACCAAAGGTCAAATGGCGATTGCCGCAGGATTGTTGCCTTTGGCTGAGCAATTATTGGCAAATCCCAGTCTAAATCCACAAACTACTGCCGAAAGCTTTATTTGTGAAGGCTATGCCGACTCTAAAGCGGTATTAGAAGGGGCAAAATATATTTTAATGGAGCGTTTTGCCGAAGATGCTGAGCTATTAGCTAAAATTCGCCCCTATTTTTATCAACAAGCCTATGTCATTAGCAAGTTAGTGGATGGCAAAGAACAAGAAGCGGCTAAATTTAAAGACTATTTTGATTTTAGCGAAGCACTCAGCACCATTCCTTCGCATCGTGCTTTAGCGGTGTTTCGTGGTCGTAATGAAGGCTTTTTAACAGTAACGGTGAATTTGCCTAATCTTGATAGCACCATGCCGCATCCCTGCGAGGGCGTGATTGCCAATCAATTTGATATTCGTCAACAACAACGCGCTGCTGATAATTGGTTGCAAGAAGTGGTACGTTGGACGTGGCGTATTAAATTGCAGCCACATTTAGAAAGTAGCTTTGTCACAGAATTAAAAAATCAAGCCGATGGCGAAGCGATCCATGTCTTTGGTCAAAATTTGAAAAACTTGTTAATGGCTGCACCTGCGGGTCAACGGGCAACCATGGGTTTAGATCCGGGTTTACGCACAGGGGTAAAAGTCGCCATTGTTGATAAAACAGGGAAATTAGTTGCGTATACCGCTATTTTTCCGCATCAACCGAAAAATGAATGGCATGAATCTTTAGCGGTTTTAGCCAAATTATGCGCCCAACATCACGTGGAGTTAATTGCTATTGGTAACGGTACTGCATCACGAGAGACTGACCAATTAGCTGCCGAACTGATTAAAAAACACAGCGAATTAAAATTAACTAAAATTGTCGTCAGTGAAGCAGGGGCATCAGTGTATTCCGCATCAGCATTGGCCGCCGAGGAATTTCCTGATTTAGATGTATCGTATCGGGGCGCGGTGTCGATTGCGCGTCGTTTGCAAGATCCCTTAGCCGAATTAGTCAAAATTGAACCTAAAGCGATTGGCGTGGGTCAATATCAGCATGATGTTAATCAGCCTCAATTGGCACGTGGTTTGGATGCGGTGGTGGAAGACTGTGTTAATGCGGTGGGTGTTGATGTGAATACGGCATCAGTGGCCTTATTAACTCGTATTGCAGGTTTAAATAAAACCATTGCCCAAAACTTGGTGAATTTTAGAAATGAACATGGTGCATTTGCCAATCGTGAAAATCTGAAAAAAGTGCCACGCTTAGGCGCAAAAACCTTTGAGCAAGCGGCAGGATTTTTGCGAATTTCAGGGGGAGATAATCCCTTAGATAGTTCTAGTGTCCATCCTGAAGCCTATCCTGTGGTAGAAAAGATTTTGCGTAACAAGGGCTTAACGATGAGCGATTTAATGGGCAATAGCGAAAAAGTCCGCTCCATTAAAGCTCAAGACTATATTGATGAGCGTTTTGGTTTACCCACGATTCAAGATATTTTACAAGAATTAGAAAAACCAGCGCGTGACCCACGACCTGCTTTTGTTGCACCACAATTTATGGAAGGTGTCACCGACATTAAAGACTTGGTGGTAGGTATGGTGTTAGAAGGTGTGGTCACTAATGTCACGAATTTTGGTGCGTTTGTCGATATTGGCGTACATCAAGATGGCTTAGTACATATTTCTATGTTGTCAGAAAGTTTTGTCAAAGACCCTCATGCGGTGGTCAAAGCAGGCGACATTGTCAAAGTGAAAGTGATTGAAGTGGATGTGGCACGTAAACGGATTGCGTTAACACGCCGCTTAAACGACAAAGCTGCTGCACAAACAACGACGCGTGCTGAACCTAAAGTGACTAACCAACGTTCGTTTAATAGTCCTGCACCCAGCAACACTAAAGGCAAAAGCTCAACCCCTGCGAAGTCAGGCACGATGGCCGATTTGTTTGCTAAGGCAGGGGTGAAGAAGTAGATATGAGTTAATCATCCCAACCCATCTTATTGCTTTAAAAGTAGGATGGGTTGAGGAACGAGACCTATCATTTGTTGTCAGTGCACTTGCACTTTAAACAACATTTTTATATCACTGGCATCAAACACATATTCGTTGTGACAAAATTGGCAATGCAAACGAATGTCGTTTTGTTCGGCCAAAATATCCTCACATTCCGCTTGACCAATACTCATTAACGCTTGTGCTGTTCCCTCGCGTGAACAAGTACAGGCAAAGCTCACAGCTTCACTGGCAGGCAAAGTTACCGATTCTTCATGGTACAAACGATACAACATTTCTTCGGCAGATAAATCCAACAGCTCTTCATTTTTAACCGTTTCAGTTAACTGCAATAAACGCGGCCAACGATCAGCATCTTCATCAGTAGTGTGGGGCAGTGCTTGTAATAATAAGCCACTCCCTTTAACACCATTGGCGGTTAACCATAAACGAGTGGGCAATTGTTCAGATTGAGCAAAATAATTCTCTAAATACTCAGCAATACTATTGCCTTCCAAAGCAACAATACCCTGATAACGTTGGCCATGTTCAGGCTCTAACGTAATCACCAACAAACCATCCGTTAATAAATCTTTCAAGGTTGCATCATCAGCAAAATCAGCGTCTTCTGCTACTTGAGCAATTGCCCGCACCTCATGACGATGATTACATTCGGCCATCATCATTTTTAATGCACCTTTACCTTGTGCTTGTAAGCTTAAACGGCCTTCAAGTTTTAAGGTGGCTGTTAATAGCACACTCGCTGTGACTAACTCGGCTAATAACCGTTGAACAGTCGTAGGATACTGATGACGAGTAAAAATAGCGGCTAAACTCTGTTCTAATTGCACAATTTCACCACGAACAGGGCTATCAGCAAAATAAAAACGTTGACGAATATCGGGCATAATCATAGTCCTGTTCAATAGTTACAAAAGCAGATTGTATATAGGGCGTTTTTGGCAAGTCTCAATAGACTTTCATCGGTATTTTAGAGCGGTTTAACAGTTTTTATTAGTTTAAAGACACATTTATCACTATTATCCGCAGCAATTGTGTCAAAAGAAGCGGCTTTGTCATACATCTTGCTATAAAAATATCCATTTATTGGGTACAATAGTTTTCAAGATGATACAAAAAACGTTGTTTTGTTTGACATCAAGACTTGACCAAATAGGCGTAACTCGTTACTTTTTGCAAGACTATTGGCATTATAGATATGTTGTGCTTGACAAAAAGAGCTTTGATGCTCTTTTGGCTTGCTAAGTAAAGGTTTGAATAACGCCACCTTAGGTAAAAGACATTCCTAAATCAGGAGGAACTCAATGAAACTCAATCGGATTGCACTCGCTGTATTATTAGCAGCCCCGATGGCTATGTCTGCTCATGCAGGTTTATATTCTGTAACACCATTAGTGGGTTATCACTCACCTGATCAAGGCGATGCTGGAGCTTATGTAGGTTTGGCAGCTGGTGTTAAATTAGTCTCCAGTGTTGCGGCAGAATTAGAGTATGGCTCTGCTTCTGATGCAACATTACTCAATGCTAATCTTTTAATTTCGCCTCAATCTTGGAGTAATGGTACTTTATCTCCTTACATTTTAGCAGGTGTTGGACAACAAGATTTAGATGCAATTAAAGGTGTGACTAAAGAAAGAACTGACACTGTGATGAATTTAGGTGGCGGTGCTTTTTATTCTTTAAATGATGTATTGTCTCTTCGTGGTGAGGCTCGTGTCATTCATAACTCCGATTGGAGTAAAACAGACTATGTGGTTTTAACGGGTTTGCAATACTCGTTTGGTAGTCAACCAGCTAGTGAAGTTGTCACTGCTCCTGTTTATGTTGCACCTGTTGAGCCAGTTAACGTAGTTCCTGCCGATACAGATGGTGATGGTGTTGTTGATGCAAATGATCGCTGTCCAAACACGCCAGCAGGTTGGGAAGTCGGTACAGATGGTTGTCCGTTAGATTCTGATCGTGACCGTGTACCAAACAGCATTGATGAATGTCCAAATACACCAAACGGTATGCAAGTTGGTGCTAATGGTTGTCCATTAGATGAAGATAAAGATGGCGTAACGGATGCTAAAGATAAGTGTCCAGGTACAGCACCTAATGTGATTGTTGATGCTCAAGGTTGTGCAAAAACAGTGACTAAAGAAATTAAAGAAGCTATCAAAGAAGAAATCAACATCGTCTTTGATTCTGGTAAAGCGATTATTAAGCCAGAGTTTAAAGGTGAAGTTGCCAAGATTGCTGATTTAGCTAAAGCGAATGGTAATGCCTTTATCACTATCGAAGGTCACACTGACTCCTCTGGTAACCCAGCTAAAAACAAAGTATTGTCACAAGAGCGTGCTACTGCTGTGATGAATATGTTGATTGCTGATTATGGTATCCCAGCAGCTCGTGTAACTGCAATTGGCTATGGCTCTAGCAAACCTGTAGCTGATAACAAAACAGCCGAAGGTAAAGCTAAAAACCGTCGTGTGATTGCTGTGTTGACTGCTGAAAAAACATCGACTGTTACTACAGTAATGACAAAGCCTGCCAAAGCTAAACCAGCCAAAGGCAAAGCTAAAAAAGGCGCAAAGAAAAAAGCTAAAAAATAATTAGCTGATTCTTAATAAATAAAGGTCACTTTGGTGGCCTTTATTTTTGTCACTAAAAAATGTTCAGCAGTCTGTCATGTTCTTGCGGTATAATGCGCGCCTTTTCTAGTAACTTTCGGCCTTAGACGACTATGTCCATTCAAAACTTGCGAAATATCGCCATTATTGCCCACGTTGACCACGGTAAAACCACCCTCGTTGACAAATTACTTCAACAATCAGGTACTCTCGGCGAGCGCGCTGGCGAAGTTGAACGAGTCATGGATTCTAACGCCATTGAAAAAGAACGTGGTATTACCATTTTAGCTAAAAATACCGCCTTAAAATGGAATGATTATCGTATTAACATCGTTGATACACCGGGTCACGCCGACTTTGGTGGTGAAGTAGAACGCGTATTAAGCATGGTTGATTCGGTATTATTGTTGGTTGATGCCGTAGATGGCCCAATGCCTCAAACCCGTTTTGTGACCATGAAAGCCTTTGCTCAAGGCTTAAAGCCTATTGTGGTTATTAATAAAATTGACCGTCCGGGTGCGCGTCCAGACTGGGTTATTGACCAAGTTTTTGACTTGTTTGACCGTTTAGGGGCAACAGATGAGCAATTAGACTTTCCTGTGGTTTATGCCTCAGCCTTAAATGGTATTGCAGGTTTATCTCCAGATGAAATGGCTACTGACATGACGCCATTGTTTCAAACCATTGTTGATCGTGTTAAATGTCCTGAAGTTGATACTGATGGCCCATTCCAAATGCAAATCTCATCTTTAGATTATTCGAGTTATGTGGGTGTTATTGGTATTGGTCGTATTCAGCGTGGTAAAGTTAAAACCAATACCAACGTGGTAATTTTAGATAAAGACGGCAAAAAACGTAATGGCCGTATTTTGCAAATCATGGGTTATCATGGTTTGCAACGTATTGATGTAGCCGATGCTGCTGCAGGTGACATTGTTTGTGTGACAGGTATGGAAGGTTTAAATATTTCCGATACCTTGTGTGATCCACAAAACCCTGAAGCTTTACCCGCATTAAGTGTTGACGAACCCACCGTGTCTATGACTTTCCAAGTCAACAACTCGCCATTTGCAGGTAAAGAAGGTAAATTTGTTACTTCGCGTGTCATTAAAGACCGTTTAGAGCGTGAGTTAATTCATAACGTGGCTTTACGTGTTGAAGCTACCGACAGTGCTGATCGTTTTAAAGTATCCGGTCGTGGTGAATTACACTTAAGTATTTTGATTGAAAATATGCGTCGTGAAGGTTTCGAATTGGGTGTATCGCGTCCCGAAGTGATTATGAAAGAAGTTGATGGCGAAATACACGAACCTTTCGAAAACGTTATTTTTGATGTTGAAGAGCAACATCAAGGCGCAGTGATGGAGCAGTTGGGTTTCCGTAAAGGCGAAATGACTGATATGGTGGTTGATGGCAAAGGCCGTATTCGTATTGATGCTACCGTACCTTCACGTGGTTTAATTGGTTTCCGTTCTGAGTTTTTAACACTCACTTCGGGTACAGGTATTATGACCTCTAGCTTCTCGCACTATGCACCCATGAAGTCAGGTGGCGTGGCTAAACGTCAAAATGGCGTTTTAGTATCGATGGTGCAAGGTAAAGTCTTAGGTTATTCCTTATTTAACCTACAAGAACGCGGTCGTTTATTTGTTGATCCAGGTATTGAAGTCTATGAAGGCATGGTCATTGGTTTAAATGCCCGTGGTGATGATATGGTGGTTAACCCAACTAAGGGCAAACAATTAACCAATATTCGCGCCGCAGGCACTGATGAAAACATTGTGTTAACACCACCAATTAAATTTACTCTTGAACGTGCTTTAGAATTTATTGAAGATGATGAATTGGTTGAAGTCACACCACAGTCAATTCGTATTCGTAAAAAGTATTTAACTGAAAACGAACGTAAACGCATGGGTCGCGCTTAATGACTGAAACAAAGGCCTCTTAGAGGCCTTTTTTTATATGTTTGAGTAATTTTGTTTGTTTTTTCGCAAAATTAAAGAATATTACTTGAGTAAAGTAGAGTTTTTATCTTAAATTAATCTAAATTTCCCTTTGCTCTTTTTGTTTGTAGCCAATGCCAAGCGGTTGAGTTTACTAAAATGGAGCAATTTAAAGCCAATATCTGAAAAAGGAAGAGGATAGAGATTATGGCATCCAATTACATAATTGCTATTTTAGCAGAAGAGCACGACAAAGCTTTGATTAAATCGCTATTAGCCACTTTTGGTGATCGTGGCGATAATCAATGGGCATTTACTGAAGATATGTCTAATGCTGATGTGGTGGTGGTAGATTTTGAGTCTCATGCTCAAAAATTGCCATTACGCGGTGCAAAACATGGTCATATTGTTGTTGCTTATTCACAACAAGCCCCATCAAATCCACCAACACCATTTATGTTGCCAAAGCCTGTGCGTGGTCGTGATTTTGTTAAGTTATTAGAACGCATGGAAGATGTTTTAACAGCTCATGATGAAGATGAGTTTGCTAAAACCCAACGTCGAATTGTGTTTTAAAGAAAAATCCCCCAATTTGGGGGATTTTTTTAGAATAAGCTTTTATTAATCACAAAATGACAAGCAATACTTAGCACATAACCCAAGGCGACTGCCCAAGTCCATTTGAGATGACTAAAAAACGTATAGTACCCTTTGGCTTGTCCCATCATTGCCACACCAGCCGCAGAACCAACCGATAATAAACTTCCCCCCACACCCGCAGTTAACGTCACTAATAACCATTGCCCTGTATTCATATCGGGATTCATTTGTAAAACGGCAACCATGATTGGAATATTATCAACAACAGCAGATAATAAGCCAATTAATATATTGGCAGTCGATGCACCTAAGTCACCATACATCAGGTGAGACGCAGCCTCTAAATAACCCACAAAACCTAAACCACCAACACACATAATCACACCAAAGAAAAATAACAAGGTATCCCACTCGGCTTGAGCGACAAATTTAAAGCTATCAAACGCTTGTACATCACCAACGTTGCCATAATGTGCTTGATCTGAGGCTTTTTTGATGTGGGTTTGATGTAGGTAATAACCATAAAATTTGAGTAAAGCCAAACCCGTCATCATCCCCAAAAAAGGAGGAAGATGTAAAAAGCTATGAAAGGATACCGCTAAAATAATGGTACAGATAAACAAACCTAAAACTATCCATGCGCCACGTTTTAAAGGTGATGGTTCGTGGCTAGCAGGCGGTGTATCGGTACTGATGGCAAAAGACATACACGCGGCAGGTACAACAAAATTAACCAAACTAGGTAAAAATAAATTAAAAAATGTCCAAAATTCGACTAAACCTTTTTGCCAAACCATTAGCGTAGTGATGTCACCAAAGGGACTAAACGCACCGCCTGCATTAGCAGCGACGACTATATTAATTGCCCCCAAACTAATAAACTTAGGATTATCTTTGCCAACAGCCATTAAAACTGCACATAAAATTAAGGCAGTGGTTAAATTGTCTAAAACAGGTGATAAGAAAAAAGCACAAAAACCTGTTAACCAAAATAAACGTCGATAATTAAAGCCTTTACCAATTAGCCAAACTCGTAATGCTTCAAAAATGCCTCGTTCAGTAATAGCGTTCACATAGGTCATTGCTGCTAATAAAAATAAAAATAGCTCACCATACTCTAATAAATAATGTTTAACGGCTTGTTCAACAGCATCGGTTTCGCCTGTCCAATTAGCAGCAATGACAATCCAAATTAAGCCAGCGGCCAACATGACAGGTAAAGATTTTTTAATATGCGTTTTTTCTTCAAAAATCACACAAACATAAGAAGCAACAAAAATAGCTAATACCATAAAACCAACAGGTTGATTGGTTAAATCCTGTCCAGTATTGGCAAAGCTAAAAGAGGGGAGTAGTAGTAATAAACTAGCGATTGTTTTCAAAATTTACACTCCATGATAGTTTTTATCATCATGGAGTGTATGCCGATTTTTTGTTAAAAATAAATCAATTTAAGATTTATTTTTTGGCTTTAGCTTTCTTTTTGCCTTTATTCGCTTTTGGTTTGTTAGTAGCTGTTTTAGCGGTTTCTGATGCATTAGTGGATGGTGTTTTTTGTGCTTCAGTTGTTGGTGTGGCAGCAGGGGCTGCTTCGGGGGCTGGTGTCGTCATTTTGGTTTGAATAGCCCCACTGACTCCTTTTACTAAATCACTGGCTAATTGGCCTTTTTCACCACCACCAGCTTTTTGAGCCGCCTTTTGAGCGGCAATGTCAGTAGCAATCGTACCCATTGGGTTACTGTCGGCAGTTGGAGCTTTTTTGGCCATTTCAGCGGCTTCTTGCTGAATTTGCTGTTGAGTTTGTTGTTTGGTTTGCTCACCTGTATCTTTTAAAATTTCTTTGCCACTTTTGCCTTCAATTGCGCCAGTCACCGCGTTTTGTACGCCTTGATTAACTGCTTGTTGGCCGAGTTGTTTTAAATCTAATGCATGACTAGAAAAAGAAAATGCTAATAATGCACTGGTGACTAATAATTTTTTCATGAGAGCCTCGTTGTTGTAAATTAGGACTGACGCATTTCACCAAAATTGGGCATACGCCCTATAAATGTATCAAATTATTTCAGAAATAAGCTTAACACGTCATTTAAATAATTAAAGCCCAAATCTGTGCATTTTATGTGCTGAGTATCTAAAGTTAACCATTGTTTATTTATCGCAGGTTGTATTTGTGTCAATAAATCAGACCATGCTAAGCCTGTTCGTTGCTCAAAATAGTCTATAGGTACACCATTTTTTAAACGTAAGGCATTCATCATAAACTCAAAATATAAATCTTCAGTGACGATTTTTTCTAAGCCTAAACGCGCTTGTTGTTGGGGAGCAGCGGCTAAATAGTCTTTGGGTAAACGCGTTTTGCGATATCTAAAAATACCTTCAGGTGTTGTGACTTTGCCATGCGCGCCTGCGCCAATGGCTAAATAATCACCAAATTGCCAATAGTTTAAATTATGTTTGCTCGGACGTTGTTGGCTATAAGCCGACACTTCATATTGTTGAAAACCTGCTTGAGCCAATTTTTGTTGGCCAGCTTCTTGAATTGCCCACAAAATATCATCATCAGGCAGGGCAGGTGGTTGGCGATAAAAAGCCGTATTTGGCTCAATGGTTAGTTGATACCATGATAAATGTGTTGGATGAAAACAGAGCGCATAGTCTATATCTTCGAGGGCTTGGCTTAAGTCTTGTTGGGGTAAGCCATGCATTAAATCTAAATTAAAATTGCTAAAACCTGCTGTTTTGGCCAATTGGATGGCATTAAAAGCATCTTGTTGACTGTGAATTCTGCCTAAAGTTTGTAAATGTGTTGGGTTAAAGCTTTGAACTCCCAACGACAGGCGATTGATTCCAGCAGCTAAATAGCCTTCAAAGTTATCATGCTCTACCGTGGCAGGATTTGCTTCAAGAGTAACTTCGCAATCGCTGCTAAAGTCTAGATGTTGGCGTAATTGCGTAAATAAATCTTGATAGGTTTGGCCTGAAAATAACGATGGTGTACCACCACCAATAAACACACTACCAATTTTTCGCCCTTGTACCCATGCTAAATCGGCTTGTAAATCGGCAATTAACGCCGCGACATAGGCTTTTTCGGGTAAACTTTGCGGGCTGGTGTGTGAATTAAAATCACAATAGGGGCATTTACGCACGCACCAAGGCACATGAATATATAAACTTAACGGTGGCAATGAGGACATAAATAATGGCTTATTGGTTAATGAAGTCTGAACCCAGTGTCTTTGGTATTGACCATTTGGCACAGCGACAAGTGGCATTATGGGATGGTGTGCGTAATTATCAGGCACGTAACTTTTTACGGCAAATGAAAAACGGCGATTTAGCGTTTTTTTATCATTCTAATTGTAAGGTGGCGGGCATTGTCGGTTTAATGCGTATTGCTAAAGAAGGCTATGATGACCCGACTCAGTTTGATCCTGAACATAAATATTATGATCCAAAATCAACCTTAGACAAACCGCGTTGGACAGGTGTAGATGTTGGGTTTATGGAAAAATTTAAGGATACCTTGTCTTTAACCGAGCTAAAAACGATGCCTGAGTTGGCAGATTTAGCTTTAGTTCGTCAAGGCAATCGCTTGTCATTAATGCCTGTGAGTGAAGCACAATGGCAAGCGATTTTGGCTAAGTGTCAGCGTGCTTAATCAAATTCACGCTGTACATAATCAAGTTCTGGCGTTTTGGCACGTTTACCAGCAATTTTAAAGTTTTTACCTAATAGTAAACGGCGTTGCCAACGTTTTTCTAAAGCAAGTGTATCGGATTCTGGTTGGGAGGCCATCGCGTTAAGTACACGTTTGGCGGCTAACACTGCATCAGGCGAACGTGTAGCGATTTCGGCAGCTAATTCTAAAGCTTTATTAATTGGTTCATCAGCAACATGACTGACTAAGCCAACACTTTTGGCTTGTGTACCGCTAATAATCCGCGCAGTCATGGTTAATTCTTTGGCCATATCTAAACCAATTAAACCGCGTAGGGTGGCGGTAATGGCCATATCAGGCACTAAACCCCAACGCGCTTCCATAATTGCTAATTGAGAGTCAGGCGTGGCAATTCTAAAGTCTGCCCCTAAAGCTAATTGCATACCTGCACCAAAACAATGACCATGAATGGCGGCAATGACAGGCACAGGCAAATCACGCCACACTAAAAATACTCTTTGAAATAAATTCGGGCCTGGCTTGGAAAGTTCCCACATGGCAGTCACGGCATTTTTAGGGCTTTGTAAATCGTTTAAATCAATGCCTGCACTAAAAGAAGAACCTTCACCCGTTAAAATCACTGCACGAATTTGGCGTTGCTCATGTAATTGTTCACCGACTTTTAATAACTCACGTAACAACGCAAAACTCATGGCATTACGTTTGTCGGGGCGATTGAGGCGCACTTCGATAATATGATTAGGATGATTAATTAACTGGATGAGATTAGACATTTTGCGTTCCTCTTTGCGGTAGCCCGTGTGTTAACACGGGAGAAAATGGAGATTTAATCCAACTTTGCCCATATTTCGCTACGCTGCATACAGGCTACACATCTCGGCTTCGACGCCGCTCAGCCAACATAACGCGCCCTGAGCGGAGTCGAAGGGGAATTTTAACCACCAATCTTTTTATATTTCAAACGGGTAGGTGCAGCATTATTCCCTAACTTCTTACGGCGGTAAGCCTCAAAGTCGGTGTAGTTGCCTTCGTACCATTCTACTTCATCACCTTCAAAGGCTAAGATATGAGTGGCAATACGGTCTAAGAACCAGCGATCATGGGATACCACCATCACCACACCGGGGAAGGTGAGAATCGCATCTTCCAAGGCACGTAAGGTTTCAATATCCAAATCGTTAGACGGTTCGTCGAGTAAAATAACGTTTGCACCTTGTTGCAAAATTTTGGCTAATTGCAAACGGTTGCGCTCACCACCTGATAGCTCGCCCACGCGTTTTTGTTGGTCAGAACCTTTAAAGTTAAAACGGCCAATGTAGGCGCGAGAGGGCATTTCAAAATCGCCCACTTTAAGAATATCTAAACCACCAGACACTTCTTCCCAAACGGTTTTGCTGTTATCTAGAGTGTCACGAATTTGGCCAATGTAGGCAATGCTCGCACTTTCACCGACAATCACCTCGCCTGTGGTGGGTTTGTCTTTGCCGGTAATCATGTTGAATAAGGTGGTTTTACCCGCGCCGTTTGCCCCCACAATCCCCACAATCGCGGTCGGTGGGACGCTAAAGCTCAGGTTTTCATACAGCAAACGGTCGCCGAATGATTTGCTGATGCCTTCGACTTCGATCGCTTATTGCCCAAACGCGGACCTGGTGGGATATAGATTTCGGCGGTTTCGTTACGCTGTTGGAACTCACGCG